>CALCTU010000151.1 GCA_937907045.1 uncultured Alphaproteobacteria bacterium | reverse complement strand
AGTGACGTTCTCCTCCTGATTCTTGTACAGTTACAATAAATAATACAATAAGATCGTCGATGTTGTAATCCAGTACGTTGGCTGCATCATCAAGATCTTTCTTTTCTAGAAGATGATTATCGTAGAGTGCAGGGACAACAATAAAGCACAATTCATCATCTTCAACGCACTGAAGCAGTCTAAATTGCGGATGTTCATTCTCAGGAAATGTAGTAATGCAAAAATGTACTACCCCTGGAATGCCCAGCATACCGTGATCAAAGCATATCGCATTGTTGACATCGATGGTTATTTCTCCGAACCGAGAATTAACTTTCTTAATTCCTTTTGATTCATCGTGTTGTTGTATTTCGTCTGCAATTTGTTCGGAAAGGGCAGCGACTGCTTTTTCTACGCTTTGGCTACTGGTTGCTATATTGTCCATTTGTTAGTGTCTCCTTAAAATTTTGTAGGTCGTTATAAATATCAGTTAGTTATTGAAGAAAATTGGCTAACCTAAGTCCTGACGCTCGATTGTAGGATAGGTAAATAGCCTGAATAATTGTCTCTAACTCACTCGATTCAACCGTAGCAGATACAATATCGGTATCACGTATTTCGATCAACCTTTCATTAATCACAACTTCTGCTTGGTCAAGATTTAGGTTTGATTTTTCAAGTCGAGTGACATCGTTAGAAATTTCCCCTCTAATGGCCACGAGTGCACTTATTGACTCATCAAGCATGTCTCCTGCACTTTGTAAATCGGTTAAGCTATCATTATTGTGCCCTTGAATTGCTAGGTGGACGCCACCTATTGCTTTTGCAAATGCACTGTCGCTTGCTAAGACACCGTAAGTAAAGCTTTCATTTTCACTTGTACGTACGGTTGGTTTTGTATTATTTCCTTGATAATAAAGCGTGTTAGCAGCGCCATTTGTTAGGTTAGGGGACTGCACATTGGCTACTGGTGGGGTGTCAATTCGTGTTCCAGAAAATAGATAACGGTCATCAAATTTGACATTAATAAGATCCGCCATTTGATCAAGAGCATTCGCACCAATTACGTCCAGAATCATGGTGCTACCTGTACTACCATTAATACGAGAGGCTAAATCAGCTTTAAAATCCGTCACTTGGTCTATCAGCTGGTCAATGCTGCTAACCATTTGTTCACTACGCGTCTTGATTTGTGTATTGGTGCGTCTAAAAGCATCAATGCCTTCGATGGCATCTTCTAGATTAATAATTTGCGCGGCAAAGCCTTCATTTGCATAACCACTATATGTTTGAAAACGACGCTGTGAAGCGATGCTAATTGTAACATCTTCAAGTCGGCGAGTATTATCTTGCGCAAGATTTACCATGCGCTGTCCTAGCGATTGAACTGATAAATCTACCATTGCTTCTTTCCTTTCATCAACATCTTTAATAATCTCTATTTATTTATTTATTTATTATCTAAAAACATCATTGAGTACATCAAGCATACTATTGGCTATATTGAGTAGAGTTGCTAGCGATCTAAAGAAATTTTCGGTCTCTTGTAGGTCGGCTAGTTCCTTATCAATGTCAACACCGGATGTTTCTTTAAATAATTGCTGTGAACTTTCAAGGACACTTTCTGTGAGTCCAAAGTCAGTACTGGCATTGTTTGTTTTTATGGCTATGAATTCTGTAAGGGATGCACTGTAGCTTCCAAAAGAAGATGTACGAGCCGCTTGTGAGCCAGCGATGCTAAAGTTTGTACCACTAATGCCAAGATTTACTACGCGTTCAGCCAAAGCAACGTTACCCGCTGTAATTTCATAGGAATAGCGAGGATTGCCAAGTGTATCATCTGGCATTTGCGTTAGTTCGCCAACCGCCACAATATTAGGGGTGGCAACAATATCGCTTCTTACTGCCATATTATAGGCGGACCCTGAAACTTCTCTATTTGCGACAAAAAAGTCGTTTAAACCAAAATATTGAGAGAAGGAGCTATTGGTGACGTCAACAGCAGCCGTGGTTGCAAGTCCTACTTCTTGACTATTGAGTTCATTAATAGCAATGCCATAACTTTGACCGGTTGGTGTTGTAATTTGCAAGAACCCAGCTTCACCGGGTGAAGCAATATCGCCGTCTATGTCGATAATTTGTGCTGTGGCAAATCGTGCACTACTGGGAGCTGTTTGAAAATTAACACTACCAAGTGTAGATGTTTGCGTTACCGCTGTAGAATGAAACCGATCGTTAATGTCTTCTGTGTTATCGGCATTAATGGTGTAGGTAATATCTGCCGTAGTAACGGTTCCGTCTGCTTCTGTAACTTGTACGCTTGCAGTGAGGGTGTAGGGGCCTCCCGTGCCAGCGCTTAGATCGATGGTGAAAGAGTCATTTGTACGACCTTTGGTTCCAGCTGTTAGTGTATAAGATGATGGTAAAGATCCTGATAAAGCACCGCCATTATCAAGAGAAATACCGGTTACTTCAAATGTAGAATTAGTGCCAGAGATGCTATCTAACTCAAAGTCCAGAGTAAATGTTTCGCCAGTTTGTATGTTATTGTCAGCACTAACAACGGCAAGATTAATATTTTGAATATCACCCACTGAAGCACGTGATGTTGAAGGACCAAAGTGATTATTAATTTCGTCAACAATGGTTTGCATGGTTGGTTTTCCGTTGCCAAGTCCTTCGCCACTATTGAGGCTGGAAAGGTCGAGGGTCAGCGGTTTATAGTAAGTTTCGTCATCATAGGGGCTGTTGACTGGTGAACCATCACTATTGACTACCGCAATCATCACACTGCCAGAAAAGCCTACGCTGTCAGTGGTGGTTACTGAACGAGTGCCTGTTAATGAAGATGGGGCAGGGAATGATGAGCCATCATTATGAATGGTGTTTACATTTTCGGTTAATTGATATGCTAGTTCATCAAGCTGCGCTAATAAATCGGGAATGAGTGTGTCGCGGATATCAATTAAACTTTTGATCGATCCATTATTTAGTGATGTTGATCTATTATCTAGTGTACCTGCGGTAGCCAGAGTTTCATCGTCAGTTCCGGTGATAACGCTTCCAGTTGAATCAAGTTCTCTTACGTAGATAGCCGCAAGCGCTGTATCGTCAACAAAAACATTTTTGCTGCCTGCTGGTGAATAAGCTAAATTATAGCTATTGGCATCTAATAATGCTGCTCCGGTACCTGCTGTGATTGATAAAATATTGTTTGAATCAATACTGGTGTTGATATTTAAATATTCGCTTAATTTTTGTAGGGCTACGCGTCTATCTTGTTCAATTTTATTCGATGCAGTGGTGTTTTCTTGCGTGTCCCCAACAAGTTTATTGGTTTCGGCTAAGCTATTTAGTAGGCCATTAATTTGTGTAACTGAGGCAGAAATTTCCCGGTCGATTTCAAGCTGAAGTGTGTGTAATCCATCTGCAATAGTAGAAATCTTAGTAGCAAGGCTGTCAGCGCTATTGACAGCATTAATTTGCATGGTTGGCGAGTTAGGGTTGTCGGCAAGTACCTGGAAGTTATTAAAAAAGTCTTCGATAAAGCTATTGAGGTTATTTCCTGTGGAAGGATCGCCATAAAGCTGTTCGATTTTCTCGGTAAATAACTTGGTTGATTGTGTGCGCCCATAATCTGAGGTTTGTGTTCGAATGGAGGCTTGCAAGGCAATATCTATATTTTCTTGTACTCCATTGAGACGAATACCTTGACCAAAGTTGCCACTTACTAAGGTTTGTGTTAATGCATCTTGACGTGCGTAGCCTGGTTGCTCGCTATTGGAAATGTTCTCTGCAGCGATCGAGGTTTTACGCTGTGCAACAAACATCCCCTCTTTTGAAATACTGATCGCTTGGCCTAATGTCATGACTAAAAACTCTCATTAATTGAAACGGGTGGAATATACGATTCTTGCTTAACGCCTTCGTCAAAATGGCCGTGTTTGTTGTAGCCAGTTGACATAGAAACGTGTTTATTGAGGGCGTATTTAACTGCATCCATGATAATGGCGTGAATACGGCGTCCTTTCTGGAGCTGCATGGATCCTTCATCGGCCAACACTTGCATTTTCTTTGCTTGTCCACGAACGGTTTCAATGGTTTGCTTGGAGAATGATTTCATGACTTCTGGATGACGACGTAGTTTACTTTTGTAGTCCTCAAGTTTGTCTATTAATGCTAACCTTTCTTCATGGTAAGTTTTCAGGTTTGCTAATTTCGTTTCCTTAAGGGCAGAAATTTCAAATTCCATAATTTCATTTAGGCGATGGGTGGTTCGCATCATGTCGTTAAGGTCAATATAGCTGCTTGCTTCTTGCATGGGGCGTATCTCCTACTTGGGATTGCGATTAGATTGAAGTTGTTTATTCATTTGGCGGGCAAGTCCTACTCCGCCTTGCTTGCTGATGATTTTACTGTATTCTTGAATCATCATAGATCGATAGATATTGCTGCTATTGCCGCCACCATAAAGGCCAGATTTATTTCCCTTTGGAAATAAAGGGTTAAGCATGGTGTTAAGATATACAGCCTCTAAATCTTTGGTTAATGTTTCCAGCTTTTTTGGGTCGGATAAATCTTCTTTATATTGGCGTTCAACTTTTGCATTAGCTTGTGCTGTTAAGCCCAAGGTAATGAAAAAAGCAAACGTAAATCTCAAGATGATACCCATATTATCTAACCTCAATAGTTGCATGTAAGGCGCCTGCAAGCTTAATTGTTTGCAAGATTGAAATTAAATCCCTTGTTCCGACGCCAAGTGCGTTGAGACCGGCTACTAAGTCCCGTAAGTTGGCAGTTTGACGGACCAATGCTAGTCCGTTACCAGGTTGATTGTTACGACTAACCTGTAGGTCGGCAATGTCGGCTTCGTCATTATCATTACCAAATAAGGCTTTATCCCCAGCGCCAGCTTTTTCTACAACCGTAACAAGTAGGTTTCCTTGTGCAATAGCAACTGTGTCTACCTTAACATCCTGGCCAATAACGATAGTGCCAGATTTTTCATCTATCACAACTTTAGCCGGCAAGTCTGGTTCAACAATGACCGATTCAATATCTGCTAGTAGACCCACAATATTACCGTCATAAATATCAGGTACAGCAACTTCAACAGTTCCTGGATCTAATGCAACAGCAGCATCTTCACCTACCACGTCATTAATATTTTCGGTAATACGCCGAGCAGTAGAAATATCTGGGTTACGAAGTGATAAATTAAAAGAGGTCATGTCGTTTAACTCAAAAGCAATTTCTCTTTCGACAATGGCTCCGTTAGTAATGTGTGCGCTGGTAGGTACAGCATTATTTTTTGCATTGGCATTGGAGCGTGTTGTAATTAATTCTCCAATAGCAACTTGTCCCTGTGCTACTGCGTAAACATTGCCATCTGCACCAAGTAATGGTGTTGCAAGTAACATGCCTCCGGCAAGGCTTTTGGCATCTCCTAACGTGCTGACGGTAACGTCTATACGGTTACCACTGCGAGCAAAAGGAGGAAGTGTTGCAGTAACGGTTACGGCAGCAACATTCTTGGTTTTAAGGTCAGTACCTTTAGTGTTAACACCCAAGCGTGATAAGAATTGTTCAATGCCTTTTTCGGTGAAAGGTGAGTTATTTAAATTGTCTCCGGTGCCATTGAGACCAACAACAATGCCATACCCTATAAGGATGTTGTCACGAATGCCTTCAAAATGAACAAGGTCCTTGATCCGTGAAGCGCTATGTGCTTGTTGAGCTGTTAATAAAATGAGCGCTGCTATAGTTGCTAGCGCAATAGCCCACTGTTTTAGTTTGCCCACTACATTGAGAGATCTACAAGTGCGTAACGCATACGTACCTTGATAACATAGGCCGCCAATAGAAAAACTTAAATCATTGTGAGTATGACGAATCATTAGTGTGCTCTTATATAAAAATGTTCATTTACATCAAAAGTTGAAATTTATGCTAACTGATTCTATGCGAATAATATGCCAACGTAATAAAAAGTCTTGTATAACAAATGGTTAAAAATATTAATTATACAAGTGTAACTTTTTGATTGCGATACTACGAATCACGTCATAACATACCAAATCTAATATTAATTTTGATCTTGAAGGAGTTCTACTCATGAAAAAAACTGTTGCATTTGCCACTGCTGTACTTGGCGCTGTTGCGATTACTGGTGTGATGACTGCCTCTGATGAGGCTGTTGCGGCTGATAAAGAAAAATGTTATGGCGTTGCGAAAGCAGGTGCCAATGACTGCGGAACTAAGTCACATTCTTGCGCTGGTCAGGCTAAAATGGACAACCAAGCTGATGAGTGGATTTTTGTACCTAAAGGTCTATGCGAGCGTTTAGCTGGTGGTTCTTTGGAGCCTAAATAATTGCTTTTAAAGGCTTTTTTGCTTAAACCCTGGCTATTGCCAGGGTTTTTGTTCTCTAATGGCGCTTATCTAATTTGGCAAGTTCAACTTTTGCCCTTAGTTCAATGTCGTCTATAATAGCGGTTAGCTGAGGGTCGTTATATTTTTTTCGCCAGGAATCAATTAGTGTTTCTAGCCGAGCAATGGTATCGTGACTAAGAGTACCATTAAGTAATCCCATTTTAATATTGTCCAGATAATCTAGAGCATCATATCCTTGGGAGATGATTTTGTCTCGCTGATGACTTTCTTCATCGACTTCTTGGAGCATGAGATACTGATTAACAGGTGCTATTTCGTTTGTGGTAGAGGTATGTGAGGTGGGTTGGTGATCAATATGATTGATATGTGACGAAAATGCATTTGCACCTGTGCCGCCTGTTTTTTTGGATTTTCCAGTTTTGCTTGAACCGCCACTTGGGGTTGTACCTGAGATACGCATGGTTAATATTCCTGATGTAACCGTTTGACTTGTGCTCCTGTTTTTGATTCTAATGAGCTTTTTTGTGTGATTCAAGGTACTTTTTATGAAGCCAACAATTTCTGTTATTGTTCCGATACGGAATGAAAATGAGCCATGGCAAGAATTAGTAAGCCAATTGTCTGATGTATATGAGGTTATTGTTGTTTCTGGTAGTGATATTGCTGGTGGACGTGCGGCATGCATGAATGAAGGAGCAAGAAGGGCAAGAGGGGATTATCTATGGTTTCTTCATGCAGATTGCCAGGTAAATAGTTCGCATATAGAGTGTTTAGCTCGGTCGTTACACAAATACCCTGATGCGTTACATTATTTTAGGTTGGTATTTCACGATGGACCATGGATGTTGGTGTTTAATCAGTGGGGGGCTTATGTGCGCTCGCATTGGTTTAACATTCCATTTGGTGATCAAGGGTTTTGTCTGTCTAGGGCTCAATTTAACAAGCTTAAAGGGTATCGTTTGGGATTGTCATATGGTGAAGATCATGTATTTGTCTGGCAGGCCCGAAAAGCAAAAGTCAAGCTTATGCCCATGCGTAAAGGTCTTGGCACAAGTGGTCGGACTTATGAAGAGCGTGGGTGGTTAAAAAATTCATTGATCTATCAGTGGTTATGGCTTAGACAGTGCTTTTGGTGTGTAAGAAAAATACTCTTAGTGTAAGTAATGGATTCTAATATAGACAAGTGCACAGGTGCTATTGTGGAGTGGCTATGTTCATTTTATCATGACGGTGCTCGTGAAAAACTTGTTGATCAGCCCATCCAGGATCTGGTGGCAATTGTCCAATTTGTTTATGACAATATGGTAAATAGTGCTGACAAAGCGGCACTTCCATTTGATGATGTTAAGTCTAAGATGTATTTGGAAACGCTGCGTGATATTTTTGACTATGATGAAGAAAGTTTTGTCAATTGCATTAGAAGGCTTATAGAGATTCATCTAGGGGCTTCTTCAGGGAAAGAATTTGGCAATAAAATAGAATTATCTATTAGGGAAATTGCTGTTCCTAAGTTTAAATTAAAGTACCCAGACTCCACTTTATTTGGAAGAGCTGAAAGTTTTCAACCTTTGCGGTAGAATCAGTTTAATGCAGTTGTTTTTTTCCGTCAGGTGTATGCAAAGAGAAGGTTGGTATTGTAACCTCAAATGATTGACCATCTTCATCAAGCATATGGTATTTGCCCATCATCATGCCAAGAGGGGTAGATAGTTTGGTTCCAGAAGTATACTCAAATCCTTGATGCGGTTCTAAGGTTGGAGTTTGTCCTACGACACCTTCGCCATGAACATGATTCACTT
>CALCTU010000150.1 GCA_937907045.1 uncultured Alphaproteobacteria bacterium | reverse complement strand
TGCAATTGCCAAGGCATCCACCAAATGCCCTTCTTATGCTTATATTTATTATTCGAGTTCGTCATATACAGAACTAAACTTGCACAAAAAGCACATTCTTTCTAACATCGTATCAATGATACGGGTTATCTACAGAATTTTAATTATTCTCGTTATTCACAATGTCAAAGAACTTGTCTTTTTAAAAACCAGCATCGCTGCCGGGAGGGAGGTTATAGGGGCATTTAATTAACTAGTCAATACGTAAAATGAAAAAAATATAAAAAAAGTTCATTTTTTTCTCTCACGCCTGTACCAGCCTTATTTAAGCGGCCTCCTCATTATCACTATTACCCTTTTCTAGGACTTCTTTAGCCTTAGCAGATAGCTGTATATTCAATTCACGCAGCTGCTTCACATCAACCACGGAAGGCGCTCCCATTAATAAGTCTTCTGCTTTCTGATTCATTGGGAAAGCAATCACCTCACGAATATTTGGCTCATCGGCAAGCAACATTACAATTCTATCGATGCCTGGTGCAATACCACCATGCGGAGGAGCACCAAACTTAAATGCTCTAATCATCCCTCCAAAACGCTCATCAACCACCGACTCATCATAACCACATATACCAAATGCCTTATACATTAAATCAGGCTTATGATTACGAATAGCTCCGGATGACAATTCCACACCATTACACACAATGTCATATTGGTAGGCTTTTATATCCAGAAGCTTTTCATTTGTATCAGCGGCCTCTAACGCCTCCAGGCCACCTTGTGGCATAGAGAACGGATTATGGCTAAAGTCGATCTTCTTGTTTTCTTCATCCCACTCAAAATACGGAAAGTCGACAATCCAACAAAACTCAAATTTATTTTCATCAATTAATCCTAACTCCTGACCAAGCAAAGTACGGACATGTCCTGCAATGTGCGCAGCTTCATCCGCACTACCAGAAGAAAAGAACACAGCATCTCCATTACTCACTCCCGAAATTTCTTTCAATTTATCGAGTCGTGCTTCATCTAAGAATTTTGCAATTGGCCCTTTCGCGTTCCCATCTTCATCAAAAATAATATACCCTAAACCAGGAGCGCCAAGTTCTTGCGCATATGCGATCTTTTTATCAAAGAAACTTCTAGGCTCTTTTGCCACACCAGGAGCTGGGATGGCTCGCACCTTCTTACCTTGCTTTACAGCTTTAGCAAATATAGAAAAATCACTACCATCAAATACTTCCTCAACAGCCGTAATAACAAGAGGGTTACGCAAGTCCGGTTTGTCATTACCATATTTGAGCATCGACTCTTGATATGGGATACGTACAAATGGTGTATCTGATACTTCTTTATCACCAAATTTTTTAAACACACCATGAAGAATTGGCTCAATCGCATTGAACACATCATCTTGAGTCACAAATGACATTTCAATATCAAGCTGATAAAATTCGCCGGGACTACGATCTGCTCTGGCATCTTCGTCTCTAAAACATGGAGCCACTTGGAAATACTTATCAAAACCAGAACACATTAGTAACTGTTTAAATTGTTGTGGCGCCTGAGGAAGTGCGTAGAACTTACCCGGATGCACTCTACTTGGCACCAAGTAGTCTCGTGCACCTTCTGGTGAACTTGCAGTCAAGATCGGGGTTTGAAACTCCATAAACCCAGCATCGGTCATACGCTGACGAATATCGGCAATCACTTTTGAACGAAGCACTATATTTTGATGAATTCTTTCTTTACGAAGATCCAAAAATCGATATTTGAGCCTAGTATCTTCTGGAAATTCTTTATCAGTATTCACTTGAACCGGAAGCGTATCTGCTAATGACTCCACATCCAATGTTTTTACGGCCACCTCAATTTCACCCGTTGTGAGGTCTTTATTAATTGTGTCAGCTGAGCGCTCTACCACCTCACCCTCAATCGTAATTACACTTTCATAGCGTACATGCGTTGCTTCATCTAAAAATGGTGCGTCATTAGTTATCACAAGCTGAGTAAGCCCAAAATGATCCCGCAGGTCAATAAATAGTAAGTTACCATGGTCACGTTTACGGTGTATCCATCCGGATAATTTTACTGTTTGACCTACATTTTGTTTCGTAAGCTCGTTACAATGGTGCGTTCTATATGCATGCATGGTATTCACGTTCCTATTAATATTGCTTTTATAATGCGGTTTGTATATAACCCCAACCACGGATAAGGAGCTACAGATTTTTGTTATAAACAAGGGTTTTATAGTAAAAAATGTTCTAAAAAACCAATCGCATTCTATATACGTGAGTCTTTTAGGTCATTTTTAGCTGTAAAAACACTATTTATAGCTAAAATGCGTGATTCTTATACGTGGTTGGGGTTATATAGCATGGTAACCTCAACAATCAATCATTAATGTTACAATACCTATGCCACTTGTTACCGACTCTCAAAGACTTCACGACATATGTCAGGAACTTTCACAAGAATCTTATATCGCCATTGATACTGAATTTTTACGTGGTGCATGTTACTGGCCCAAGCTATGCCTCATTCAAGTAGCGGGAAAAAACAACCATTATCTCATTGACCCCCTGGCCAAGGATATTGACCTAACACCTTTATGGGAACTTTTTAGGAATCCTGACATATTAAAAGTTATTCACTCAGGAGCCCAAGATGTCGAAATTATCTATTACGCTACAAACCATACTATCACCCCTCTTTTTGACACTCAAATCGCTGCCATGGCCATAGGATTTTTTGAACAAACCAGCTACGCTAACTTAATCAAACATTTTTTAGGAAAAGATTTAGATAAAACATCTCAGTTTTCTCAATGGGATCGCAGGCCCCTGAACGATAAACAACTTATTTATGCTGCCAACGACGTTACCTATCTCTATCAAGCCTACCCTAAAATTAAACACGAACTTACCAAACGTAACCGCGAATCCTGGATAGACGACGAAATTGCAATCCTTACCGATACACAAACCTATACAATAGATCCAGATAATGTCTGGAAACGCCTTCATATGCGCAGCCGTACTCCCGCTTACACCGGTATATTGCGTGCTCTCGCAAAATGGCGCGAAGAACAAGCCATGAAAAAGAACCTCCCACGTGCTCGGATTCTTAAAGACGGCATCATCTCTGATATTGCAGACCGCGCACCCAAGTCACCTAAAGCACTTTGGGCCATTCCTGGAACCAGGCATATCAAAGGAGAAGAGGCCGATAGCCTTATTGCTACTATTGAAGAGGGCAAAGCTAACCCCATCGATAAAAAAGAACTTGCTGCCGTTCCGCCTGCCCTTACACAAGAACAAAAATTTACTATCGATTTATGCCGTATCGCTTTATATGTGGCGTCTTCACAGAATAATATTGCTGAGAAGCTTATTATAAACAATGCAGATCTCACAAAATACGTCACCACAAAAGAAACCAACATGCCAGTATTCAAAACATGGCGCTATGAGATATTTGGTCAAACATTACAAAAATTATGTGCGGGCGAACTATCGCTAGGAATGCACAAAGGAAGATTGAATTTTGTTAAGTAGCTAAACCTGACTTACAAGTTCAGAAATATTTGGCATGCGCGCACCCAACTGCTGAATACACCGCCCTGCAGCTAAATTAGCCAATTTAGCTGAAGCCTCTATATTCTTCCCATGATTAATGCCATACAAAAAACCTGCTGCAAAGAGTGATCCAGCACCGGTAGTATCAAGAACTTGGGCCACATGATCCGGCTCAGATTTATAAGTTTGTTTATGTGTAATAATAATTGCACCATCTACGTCACATGTAAGCACCCCAACAAGATGCTTATTATCTTCACACTTGAGTTTCATGCGTTCAACCGCAACATCATGGTCTGATGAATCAAATAGCGCGATTATTTCTGCCCTGTTAGCAAAAACCATATGTACATCATTTTTAATAAGTCGCTTAAATTCATCTTTGTGACGCTGCACACACGATGCATCCGCTAACGTAAATGCAACTTTGGTGTCATGTTTTTTAGCAAGCTCAATGGCTTTGAGTCCAGCACGCCTACCATTTTCATGATCCCATAAAAATCCAGTTAAATAGATAAATTTTGCATCAGCAATTAAATCCTCATCAATATCCCCCGAAAGCAACTGATCTGAAGCACCTAAATAGGTACACATGGTACGCTTACCATCATCCGTAACCACTATTAGTGCCTGACCCGTTCCTTGCTCTCCGCTATAAACTGCACCTTGATAAATTACACCGTGAGATCGTATACTTTCTGTAAAACTAACGCCAACATCATCGGCTGCAACTTTACCTATAAACCCTGCTTTACCGCCAAGGGACTGTATACCACAAGCCAGATTGGCAGCTCCGCCACCAGAAACTTTCTTCACCGCTTCAACATGCTCACCCACTTCCAATTCGGATAGGAAGCTAAATAATTTGTCGGATTTGCCTTTATTTAAGAGTGTCATTGACCCTTTATTAACCCCCAAAGCACTCAAAAATTTATCGTCAGCTTTCACTATCGTATCAACAATAGTATTTCCTATGCCAACAACATCTAGTCCTTTTTCGCTCATAGCGTTTCCTACCTGTTCATAATGGGATGTCTACTGTTATAGCTTAACACAGCAATCGTTAAAGAAGGGTTAACAAGGGTTAACAACACTTATGACCACATCGCATTTATAGGGACCGCCCAATTATTTTTACCAAAAGGCACTACATGATCACCCGTATATAAAACTATCCCTATACATTGCTTATCTTTACTTACCAATGTTTCTTGAAACCACCGTATATGCTTAAAACTATCTTTGTTAACATTAGAACCTGACTTAACCTCAATCGCTAATATATTACCTTCCATATTTTCAACAATAAAATCAATTTCCCTTTTTTCACGATCTCTGTAATGGTAACATTGGTAGATATCCTCGCGCTGGGATTCACATATGGCCATAAGCTGGTTAAATACAAATGTTTCTATAAGCTTTCCTTTTCGATCTTGATTCAACAGTACGTCGTCATAACGCCATTTTAATAATGACGCCATAAGGCCAGTATCAGTCATAAAGACTTTATCTTGCTTCGAGACCCGGTCGTAATCAGATTTTGTCCAAGGATGAAGTCGTTCTACAAGATATAGAAGTTCAAGTGCATTAATGTAGCTTTCAATGGATGGACGTGATAATGCAAGCTGCGATCCAATTTTCGATATATCCATAAATTTAGACGACCATGCTGCCATCACTTGCAACAATTCTAACATTGCATTACGACGTTGAATATTGACTATATTTTGAAGATCCCTATCAATAATGGCCTGAATATAATCATCAAACCATCGATATTTATCTATTCGATCATGAAACCTTAAAATTTCAGGGTAGCCACCATCCAATGCTTTGGTCAAATATTCATTCTTATCTTGTGGCATTAATGAATTAGATATCGGGAATGTTTGTTGATAGGCATTATCTAGAAAACTTGGCTTAGCATTCAATAATTCACCCTGAGATAATGGCCTGAGCCTAACATTAAACACTCTGCCTGCCAAAGACTCAATTACTCCGGGCAACTGTTGTATATTGGCTGATCCAGTAAGTAAAAATCGCCCCGGATTCTTATTTTGATCAACATTATGTTTTATCGCCAGAAGAAGATCTGGAACACGCTGAATTTCATCAATAATCATTAACCCATTACCATGAGCAACAAAACCTTTTGGATCATCCTTAGCTGCATTTAACAACGCAACATCATCCAACGATCTATATATGGTATTGTCACTTAAACGCATCTGATTAGACAGAGAAAATTCGCCTAGTACACTTCCTTTATCAAACATCTCTGCTAATGATGTTTTTCCGCATTGCCTCGCTCCAGACAACACAACAACACGTCTCTTTGTTAGCGCTTCACACACAGTGGGGTATTGCCATCTATCGTATATTGGCCATGATGCCATCACTATACTCATTCCCGCGATTTTTAATAAAATACTACCACTATTTTATAACATAGCGTGCCGCGATTTTCAATAAAATATTCCCGCGATTTTTAATACAGAACCTCCGCGATTTTTAAAAAGCGCGCCTTAATCTACTGATATATAATAATTTTACCTATAAGGCAAAAATCGTCAAAAAACTAGTAAATCGTCCCCCAATCCTCCGAAGATTGGTCAGACCCTGAAAAGCCACTATCCTGACTACCACTGGAGGTAGGCTCGGTGCCAACACGAAAAGCCTCAAAGATAATATCTTCTGGATCGCTATCAGGCGAAGGAAGCAAACCATTATTAATATCTACTTTAACCAATTTTACGCCATCAGGACGACGAAACGGAATATCAGGCTTATCTTTTAGCGCTTGCTTCATAAATTCAGTCCAAATTGGCAATGCAACAGAAGAACCATATTCATGTTTTCCTAATGTTTTAGGAAGATCAAACCCAACATACACTCCAAGCGCTAAATCAGCTGTAAATCCCATAAACCATGCATCAAAACTGTCGTTGGTAGTGCCAGTTTTACCTGCCAGTGTCCGTTTAAGTTTTTTAGCGCGCTTACCTGTACCGCGCTGCACTACACCCTCTAAAATAGAAACAATTTGATATGCTGCAATAGGGTCAATAATTTGCTGGCGTTGATCACCTACAAATGGAGGCATCATTTCTTTTGGTGCTTGCTGTATACCTTTAAGAAAAGGCAACTCATCATTATTCTGGACCAACGCATCACAGCCAATACACTTACGAGCATCCCTTTTATATATGGTACGTCCCTGTCTATCTTGAATGCGCTCAATTAAAGAAGGACTAACTTTTTTGCCACCATTGACAAGCATCGCATACGCCGTAGTCAAATCGATCAACGTTGTTTCAGAGGCCCCTAGAACCATTGCAAAGTTACGTGGTGGATCTTGGTGAATATTCAAACGCTGAGCCATCTTAACAATTGGACCAATACCCATTTGCTCTGCCAAACGTACGGTCATAACATTACGTGATTTTTCAACACCAATACGCAATGTTGTTGGTCCATAATATTCTTCTGAATGATTTTGCGGACTCCATTGCTGCTGATCATCACCTTGATCCAACACAATTGCCTCATCCACAACAATTGAATTTGGCGCAAAGCCATTTTCAAAGGCAGCTAAATAGGCAAATGGCTTAAAAGCCGATCCCGGTTGACGCTTTGCTTGCACAGCTCTATTAAATTGACTACCGCCATAATAATATCCCCCCACCATTGCCAGAACTTTACCAGTGTGCGGGTCCATCGCAACAATAGCACCATTAACTTCAGGTATTTGTTCTAACCTAAAAAGATGTTGATGAGAATCATCGGTATTTTCATGTGCCAAGGATACAGCAATGACATCCCCTTTGGACAATACCTGCGTTGCATCTTCTACCGCTCCACCTACCGTATCACGGTCAATAAAATCTCTGGCCCATCGCATATATCTTAACGGAATAGTACCACCATGCTTACTGTTAAGATAAATATGCGCGCGATCATTTTCAACATTGGTTACCAACGCCATATCCCACAACCCCAACGATGCGGGTCTTTCCATCGCTTCAAATTTAACCATCCAATCAGGTTGTTGAGGGTCAAGCTTCGTAATGGGACCACGCCAACCATGACGGTGGTCATATCGCCGAAGTCCTTTCATCAAAGCATCTTCAGCTATTGATTGCAGCTCAGGATCTAACGTAGTACGCACTGCCATCCCATCTTCCATCACGGCTTTTTCACTATACATTGATATCAGCTCTTGCTTAACAGTATCGGTAAAAAAACCTGCATTAACTAACTCTAATGTTGGACGGTCAACCATTGTAATTGGCGTAGCCTTTGCCTCCTGGGCTTCGTTAGAGGTAATAAAACCTTCCTCATTCATACGACCAATAACCCAGTTACGTCGTTCCAAGGCTCGTTCAGGAAATTTATTAGGATCCAACCTACTTGGCGCCTTGGGCATGGCCGCTAACAATGCTACTTCTTCAATCGAAAGCTCACCTACAGACTTATCAAAATAATTCAATGCAGCGGCAGCAACACCGTATGATCGGTTTCCTAAATAGATCTGATTAAGGTAGAGCTCCATAATCCTGTCTTTGGGAAATGCCTTGGTAATCCGAAACGCCAAAATCGCTTCACGAATTTTACGACGCAGGGATTTTTCATTGGTTAGTAGAAAATTTTTAACCACTTGCTGAGTAATGGTAGACCCTCCAGCAAGCGATTTATTTTTACCGTAATTCACTACATTATTAATGGCAGCCCTGAAAATACTGGTAACATCTACCCCAGGATGATGGTAAAAGTTTTTATCTTCAGCCGCAATAAATGCATTAACCACACGTTTTGGAATGGCAGAAATAGGGACAAATAATCTTTTCTCGGTCGCATACTCGGCCAGCATTGCTCCATCAGCGGCATAAAGCCGAGTGACAGTAGGAGGATTATAATTTGCCAATTTCATATGATCAGGCAAATCTTTGCTATAGTGCCAGAATATTCCAACCACAGCTACCGAACCTACAACACCCAGGATAAGACCTAGCAATACAACGAATTTGAGGAATTTTAGCAACGCACTTCCCCTTTTTAATGTTGCGCATAACGTTTTTCACTTGCTCCAAAGTGAATATCTATAGCCTGTACGATGGAAGATACCAGCTTTTTTTTGTATTTTTTTGAACGCAGCAAGACTTCTTCCTTTCTATTAGACAAATAACCAAGCTCTATCAGTACC
>CALCTU010000149.1 GCA_937907045.1 uncultured Alphaproteobacteria bacterium | reverse complement strand
TACTAACGCAAGCACCTCTGGAGAAAAAGCATTGCCCTGATTAGGCTTAATTGTAAATAAAATATTATCTGTCTTAGCATAAATGCGTTCTAACGAATCAAAAGCCGATAATTGTGGATTTTCACCGGAAAAGAACACGCGATAATTTGTACTAAACTGTAAGAATTGAGCGCCGTAGCCAATTGCCATCACTAGCAAAATCATTGATACAATTACTTTGTAAGGATGCTTGATAATCAATTTTGCAAATGCCACTGTATTTGTGTCGCCACCTGCCATATGAATACTCCCTTTCTCTGAGAAAATAGATATCGTGAAGATTAATTTTACTTGCCGCGTTGTTATCCACCAGACTTATATCATTGACGTAGTTACCTACGCTAAAATTTTACGCATCTGAAGACATCTGATATAAATAAAATTTTTATTCATTGTCATTCCAACTACGGATACCAAAACGAGCTTTTCAGAATATACATTCTGAAAAGAATGGCAAGCAGAAAAAAGAGAAACATTATGCGCGTATTAAAGCCAGAGTAGTATCAATTGCTTGCTTGGCATATTTAGTACCACCGGGAGCTTTAGACGCCACCATCGTACCTTGCATCAATGTAAAGAACTGCACCGCAATATCGTTAGGGCTACAGGACGATTTTATTTCTTTTTTAGCCTGTGCACGTTTAATAACAGCTGCAAATCCGTTAATAATTTTCTTTCTGTAGCCATCCATTTGTTTAGCGATATCTTCGTCTTGTGGCGCCATTTCTATAGCTGTATTGCATAACAGGCATCCATTCTTACCTTCTTCTGAGGATGCATAATCTCTTATATGTGCAAAAACATGCTCAATTGTTTCTAACGATGCATCTTTATTGTTGAGCATTGTTAGCATTGGCGCAGACGTGGTATTAAAATAATATTCCAGCACCGCTACAAAAAGCTGTTTTTTACCGCCAAAAATTTCATAAAAACTATAACGACTCATTCCGGTAGCCTGCACCAACTCATCCATTGAAGTATCATGATAGCCTTTTTGCCAAAACACTAATGTGGCTTTTTCTAGCGCTTGTTCTTTGCAATAAGTACGAGGCCTGGGCATAAATAAGATAACACCAAAATTAAGTTGAGCTCTTGTTATTCATGGTACTGTATTGGTACATTGGTGTAAAGAGATAGTGCCACAGTATATACTGATCGTGAATGAAGCCAATAAGCAACTTAAGTGACGGCGCAGTATCATTTCTTAAAAAGAAATGGGTATAAATCATCAAATAACTTAGGTATGTAACGGCCATACAATCAAAATAATTGGCACAGCAACCGCCACAATAATTACCTCAAGTGGCAATCCAACGCGCCAATAATCACCAAATTTATAACCACCTGGTCCCATCACAAGCGCATTATTTTGGTGGCCAATGGGTGTCAAGAATGCACATGACGCACCAACAGCCACTGCCATTAAGAATGGATCAGGGCTTACACCAGAAGTCTGAGCAATCGTTTTAGCAATTGGCGCCATTAAAATAGCCGTCGCCGCATTATTGAGAATATCGGATAAGGTCATTGTGATCACCAATACCGCAACTAAAATCACAACCATATGCGCATCCCCTGCTACACTTAATAACCCCTTAGCAATTAGCTGCGTGGCACCTGTACTTTCTAATGCGCCTCCTACTGGAATCATTGCACCCAACAATACAATGACTGGCCAATCCACACCATCATAAAGCTCCCGAACAGGTATAATATTCATGATCGCCATCGCTACCACGGCTCCACCTAAACTAATTTGTATTGGTAAAACGCCAAAGCCAGCAAGTGCTATTGCAAACGCAAAAATACCAAGCGCAGTAAAACCATGTTTACGCTTGCCAAAATCAATGCCACGCCGCGCAAGTGGGAAACACCCCATCTTGGTAATGGCTTCTTCTATGTCATCTTTTTCGCCATGTATAAGCAATACATCACCAGCCGAAACCTGAACATGCCTTAATCGTCCTTGTTTTGACTTACCTTCATGAGACACAGCTAATAAATTAAGTCCATAATTAGCCCTAAAACGAATTTTTTGCACAGTCTTACCTTCAATCGCAGACCCTGGTGCTACAACAACCTCCATGGTGATTGTATCTTTACGCTGAAGGGCTTGCTTGGCATTATCAACATTCAGCAACACTACTTTGTGTTCCGAAACAAATTTGTCGATATCTTCTTGCGACCCTTCAAGCACACACACATCACTAGCTGCTAGTAAATGCCGTTTTGGTGGTACCGGATAATATTGTTTTTTGTGCGTCAAACCAGCAAGTGTAATATCAAAACCATGAATCATATCTTCTAGCTCTTTGACGGTTTTACCTACAACAGCAGAATCTTTAGCTACTTTTACTTCAAAAAAATATGAATCAATTTCAAACAAGCTTGTGCCTGCATTTGTTCTGCGGACAGGCACCAAACGCCACCCAATAATGGCCATAAACAAAATTCCGGCAGCAGCAATAGCACCCCCTACAGGTGCAAAATCAAACATATTATACGGCGTTCCCGCCACCTGAGCTCGATAGGAAGCAATAATAATGTTAGGAGGTGTACCAATAAGCGTTACAAGACCTCCTAAAATAGAACCAAATGAAAGGGGCATTAATACTGTTGATGGAGACCTTCCTGCACTCACAGTAGAATGAATCGCCACTGGCATAAGAAGCGCTAACGCACCAACATTGTTCATAAACATCGACAAAAACGCTGCAATAAAAATAAGTGCAGCAATGTGCAAACTAGGTCGATCTGATAATGGCTCAACTAAACTTGTGACCCCTTCGACCGCGCCAGACTTTGTCAGACCATAACTTAATATCAACACAATTGCTACGGTGAGGGTGGCTGGATGACCAAAACCTTCAAACACCCTATCTGCTGGAACCACACCAGCAATAACCGAGGCAAACAAAGCCATCATCGCCACTACATCGTAACGCCATTTTCCCCAAACAAATAATATTAATACCGCTGACAAAATTACGATAATCGCTAATTGTGATAGAGTGATCATGACCATTTTCTATCTCACCTAAACTATTTTGGTTATTGCAAATGATTGATCTATTTAGCATATTAGACTCTTTAAGCAAACACTGCATTTTTTAAGGGGTCAATACACGTGAATCAAGTTTTTGAATATATTGTACCAGTGATCGAATTTTTGGCATTATTATTTGTATTATGTGCCGGCCTCTTTTTCGTCGCCATTGCTATCATTTATGTCATTGATAAGACACAAACTGATTCTTCTATACGCTACAACTATCCAGTCATAGGACGTATGCGTTATGTGCTAGAACATTTGGGTACATTTTTTAGACAATATTTCTTTGCCATGGACCGTGAAGAACTTCCCTTTAATCGTGCAGAACGTAGTTGGGTATACAGAGCTGCAAAAAACATTGATAATACCGTTGCATTTGGCTCCACGCGGGACCTCACTAAGCCGGGAACCATATGCTTTAACCATAGTATGTTTCCTATCACCGAAGAAGATGCAACAAAGCTCACTCCTATTACCATTGGACCTGATACACAACATCCCTATACTCCTGAGCATTTCTTTAATATATCAGGCATGAGTTATGGTGCATTATCAGCACCCGCAGTCAAAGCGCTATCCTTAGGAGCCAAGAAAGCTAACATATGGCTTAATACTGGTGAAGGTGGGTTCTCACCATACCATAAAGAAGGAGGTTGTGACATTGTATTTCAAATTGGCACTGCTAAATTTGGCGTTTGCAACGACCATGGCTCTCTGGATGAATATGCTCTTAAAGACATTGCTGCCAATGAAAATGTCAAAATGTTTGAACTGAAACTGAGCCAAGGTGCTAAACCTGGCAAAGGTGGAATGTTACCTGCAGCTAAAATTACTGAAGAAATTGCACATATTCGTGGCATTGCTATGGGCAAAGATGCTATTAGCCCCAACCGTCACCCTGAAATTACCTCATCAGACGATTTATTGGACATGATAGATCGCATCAGAAAAATCACACAAAAACCTGTCGGTATTAAGTGTTGTATCGGTAAAATTGAAGACATAGAACATCTTTGTCAAACCATCAATACGCGTGGCATTGATAGCGCACCTGACTTTATTACCATCGATGGCAGCCATGGAGGTACAGGAGCAGCTCCCATGAGTTTAATGGATAATGTTGGCATGCCATTATTTGAAAGCCTACCAAAGGTAGTAAACTCTTTAAAAGAATATAAATTAAAAGAACGCATATGTGTTATTGCCAGTGGAAAATTAATCACGCCATCTCAAGTTGCTTGGGCATTATGTATGGGCGCTGACTTTGTTACCAGTGCAAGGGGATTTTTATTCTCACTGGGCTGCATTCAGGCTCTGCAATGTAACAAAAACACCTGCCCAACTGGAGTAACCACCCATAATAAACGCTTACAAAAAGGATTAAATCCCCATAGTAAATCATCGCGTGTTGCCCATTATGCCCTTAATATGGAAAAAGAAGTTGCTATGATTGCACATTCATGCGGTGTAGATAATGCAAGAAAACTTGACCAACAACATGTTCACATTTTTACAGAGAGTTAATTTTTATGAGTAT
>CALCTU010000148.1 GCA_937907045.1 uncultured Alphaproteobacteria bacterium | reverse complement strand
CATCTAACCAAATATATTCTGCTAATGCTGCATTAGTCACGTTTATTACCCTGTTTTTTAGTTTAAAATAATATGTAATTTTATACGTCAGTTTTATTCCGATTACGGCATAGTTGCTTTATCTTGTTATATGCTTTGGTAAAGCCACGAAGTGAATAGGTATCAATCGAATAGGTTCCTTTTATTGAGGTTCCTTTTACTTTAAGTTTCATACCTTTCTTCATTTTATGAATCGTAATACGATCATATTTTGCGGTTTTAAACCAAGCAAGTTCACCTGAGGTCACACTGAGTCTGTATTCTTTACCATCAATAATCGCTCTTGGTTCCGTTCTTTTTTTGTAACGATACCCACCAGTTACACTGACTTGTTCAGCTTTACCATTAACGGAAGTTACCATAACATATGGTCTACTTCTATAACTATAATTACCTGTTTCTCTTTCTGGATAACTGACCATATAACATAGTTTTTGTCCATTCTCATGAGTAGTATACACAGCCCAGTGATCATATTGACGATAAAAATCTTGAGCATAAGAGCATTGAGGAACCAAACCAATAGAGAAGGCCACTCCAATAAAACAGATAAAAGTAAATAGGTTATTCATAACACCACGTTAACACTTAATGTAAAGCACCAAGATCATTACAATAAAAATGATTAGATGTCAAACTATATTTATTTTGCGGTCAGCGCAATCGGGTCTGAATTATATTTTAATACCCTCATGTTTTCGCGCTGCACGAGCTATTCCAATCAGTCAATGTCTTTTGTTACCTTGTAGCGCAATGCTACACAGACATGACTTCCTTTTCATGGTTGATGGGTAAACTATCAACTTCAAAATAATTTCTGATATAAGAATGGCGTTTAAAAAAGATGGATCAATTGTGGGGCAAAGCCAAAGAACTTAAATCATAATAAGTTTTATAACAAAACTGATTTTCTAGAGCCTGGATTATTTTTTAATAACTCAAGAGTATGAGATTCTACGTTCATTTTTTTTGTGTAACCCCGATCTCCCTGAGCAATTTAACAAAATTGAACTGCTCGTATTTTCTTAACCACAATATTCTTTACGACAAACACAGTTGTGAAGCATTCCATCAGATCAATATGATATATATGATCAGAATTACCGAGTGCTTTATCTTCTAAAAAGACCAAAAAAGCGGAGTCGCTATGGCCCTATGTGCCACAATGTGTAAATTGGGCAATGATTAGAATATAAATTACAGTCAGAAAAACGGACGTTTATCTGACAAATTATTTTTAACTTCCCTACCCTTATTTTAATCACAAGAAAACTTGTTAAGAAAATCAACATCAGATATGTTAGCTATAAGACGAGTTTTCTGATGGAGGAGCCATGATCACACTTGGTTATATACGCGTATCAAAGAATGATGGTAGTCAAACGCTTGACTTGCAAAGGGATGCACTTATTACACACGGAGTTAGTAAGGACCGCATATACGAAGATTATGCTACAGGAAGAAATGATTCCAGGCCTGGGCTCAATGAGTGCATGAAAGCACTTCAACCTGGAAATACGCTTATGATATGGAGACTTGATCGTCTTGGGCGTAACTTAAGAGATTTGATTCGTTTCGTAGAAGACCTAAATGCACGCAAAGTAGGCTTAAAAGTGCTTTCTGGCCAAGGATCATATATTGATACAACTAGCGCAAATGGCAAACTCATATTCAACATATTTGCTGCATTAGCCGAATTTGAAGCAGATCTAATTCAAGAACGCACAGTTGCAGGATTAACTGCTGCACGCGCACGCGGTCGGTTGGGAGGTCGCCCCAGGAAAATGACACGCACAAAATTGAAAATGGCAATCAGTGCCATGAAAGATCCATCAACTAAACCGGCAGACATTGCTCGTCAACTTGGCATGACGACAACTACATTATATGATTATGTCAATGGTGATGGTAGTGTAAAAGAAAAGGGACACCAACTACTGAAGCTATCAAGCTAAGTCAAATAATCAGCACCCCTTCCCTATCTTGTCACTACCAACCTTCACCCATACCCTGAAGTTATAATTCTTTTAGCCATAAACTTAATTGTTCAAGTACCAAAAGATGGTTCCTTGTGGTTTGCTCTTGTCCTTCAGGCTCTATCAATGCGCATTGTATTTTCCGTATTGCAGTCAAATAATACGCAATATGTTTTCTAGAAGGTCTGACATAGCTCTTACATAATGCTGGCAGTCCTTCCTGATAAAACCATCTGATTAGTTCTTGTATTTCAGTGATGACATGCCTATCAGCAATAAGCATCAGTGCAAAGGGAGCAATAAACCATCTTGCATGTGAAGATCCAAACTCCTTGTGATAATAATAACATATGCTGCTATCAGGTAATTGTTCAACTATTTTGTAATTAATTTTCTTGCTCAAAGAAAGATCTATATCTTCTACTGCCAGCCAATATTGATTCTTATACACAAGAACTCGGAACGATTTTTGTTGATGTTTTAATGTGATGAATGTCTCCATGACTCTCTCTCCTTTGATCATTACCTTTGAAATACGCGCACCTTTATGGTGCGTGCTTTTTCTTTGGTAATGTTGGATAGTTTTTGCATAGGGTGATGCCCGTCAAGGGCGCTATAAGCGCATGGAACATGTCGTGACCCTTTACGGGTAAAGAACACTATGCCAAGAAAAATTCCCGATCAGTGAATCATGGTACTTATCCTACAGTCATCCCGATCGGGCAATCGAATGCTAGCACTGACTACGAAAATATTCTGACTAATTTTTTTTAGGACTCACTACATCAACGGACGTAATACTATTATCCACAGACTTCCATGCAGCCTTAAAATCATTTACATAGTGCCGCTTGATCCAGTCACGAATGAAAGGTGTTGGTGCCCTTAACACTACAGTATCCGATTCATATTTTATTAATTCCAATCCTTTAAACCACGAATGAAATTTTTGTACACCAAATCGTTTGTGCATTTTATCCCGTACTATTTTCCATTCTTTACACTCAATGGTTTTTTCAAATTCTTCATCAAATTCTGTAACCGCCTCAGCAGAATGATCGTCCTTGGTCTGCTGAACTGATTTGGGCAACTCCCACTGCCCTTTCAAAGCTTTCAGAAAAAATCCTGCAGGATTATTAACATTAGCCGTATCCATACGCTGTTTTGTTAATGTAAGGGCTTGCTGTATTTCAATTTCTCGGGTTTCTTGCACTAATTTTTCGATTGATTTTACAGACAACCCAAGTTCCCTTAAATCACCAAAGACCCCTTCAACTGGTAAATTAGACGTAGCAGGTTCTGTTGTCTTTCCGCCTACCGCATGAATACGATGCTTTTGATTACGTATAATCAGATGATTTTTTTCACTAGTAAAATCCACATCTGCAATTGGCACATATGGCAAAGCTTTCTCTATTGATTGTCTGAATGATTTTTTAAAGTCGCGTATATCGCGTGTTTGCAATCCAAATATAGAATGTAAATCTTGATATGATATTTTTACTGTATGTTTCAATTTATGTACACGATACGTCAGCCACATGTACATGTCCATTGCCCTTGGACTACTTTGCAGTTCGATTAAAGGCCTAACACGTATTTCGAACGTATGATTATCCAAGATGGTCATAAAATCATCGGAAAGATTAATGATAGGATCCCATTCTTTTTCAGAACGCTCCACTTGCTTATCGCGCCAAAATGAAATGGTACTTGCAACTTTAAATTGCCGCGTTTGGGAAACTTCTGATTTGGCAGTCTCAGCCCACATGCCAACCGATATATCACTGGCTGTTATGTTTCTAACTTGATTAACTAATTCATCACGATTTTTGCTTCCCACAGGAACATTGTTCTGGCGCATAAATTGGTAAAGATTTTTTCCCATATCAATAACCGGATAGCCAGAAGATCGGGCTCGGTCTATGATGTAAGCAAATAAAATACGTGCCTTGGGCCCCGATGGTACAAACTGTTCATGAATCAATCCTTGATGGTCACGATAGTGGCCGGCTTGAAGCATTAGTGAAACATTTCCATGCTGAACATTGTAAAACCGTTTGTCGTCTGGTAATGCGCGAATGGGCAGTGTACACTGACAAAAAACAGCATGCGCCCAGATTGTACGTTCCCCATGCTCATCAGCAAAAACTGCTTCACCCTGCTCATGCTCGCATGCCAGATACGGGTCTGGAAGTGGAACGAGTGTCGGTGTCTCATCAAATGCCATCACCGTTTCCCCCCATGCTGCATAGCAAACTTCACAAAACCTTCCCGTACGGTAACACAGGTAAGACTAGCAAAAGCGAACAAACTTTCCTGAAATGGCTGTTGTAACATTTCCCCTTAACCGATTTTGGTTCCACACCAACACAACCAGTGCTGATACCTGATGATGCTATCATGGGTTTTTTTCAATTGCAAATTGTTAACTACCAAGGGCATCATCACACAGTGTGCTTATTGGCCTATAAATTGGATACTTTGCCCCCATTTTTGGATACTTTGCCCCAGAAATTATCCAATTTATAGCTTTTTTAGGCAAATACATCACTTTTAACACTGAAAATCAATATGTTAGTAAAATTGGATAGTTTGCCCCCGTTTTTGGATACTTTGCCCCAAAAATTGGATACTTTACCCACATTTTTGGATACTTTGCCCCAGAATTTTATAAACTATCCATCGCAATGCTCTGTTATTTATAGATAAAATGCACTTGATTTTTTCCGGCTTATATATGTTTGTTATTTATATAAAACAACAACAACAAAGAAGGTTAATACAGTAACTGCAGTATTGTGCTGTTGTTGCTTTTTTAAGATAAACAATCATAAGTAGTGTTAATGGGAGTTGTTTTTTTGGTTTACCACATTCTGGTTTACCACATGACGGTAAACTTTCCTTATTTATAATGATTTATGTAAATTAGTAAGAGTAAACTAGACGATGGTTTACCGTACTACGGTTTACTGTCACTTCGTTTACTTTCAATGATACTATCTATAAGTTGTGATTTGTCCGAAGGTTGCATGTCCAAAAGCATATGCAAGGCACTTCTTAAAAAGTCGCTTTTGCTGAGTCTGGCACCTCTTTGTGCAGCCATAAGTAGCATTTCTTCTATCTTATTATTTTCTTCAGAAGTTACCTTTAATGATACAGGAAAGCGTGCTGCTGTGGCATTAATGTCACTATTTGCTACTTTTGTATCAATTTTTATGGGATCTTGTGGTTTAACAAAGATATTATCGGCCTTTTCGAAGCGTTCTTTAACCTTAGCATCTTCTTGCTCTAAAGTAGCGGTCAGTTTGCTTTTCAGGTCTGATCGTTTTACCATGATGTCCAATCCTTTTAATTATGTTAAGCAGCTAAAGCAAAGTTATGATGATGCACAAGGTGGTGCATTATCCATGGGTTCCCCCAGACATACTGACGTTTTAATTTGCCAGTTAAAATCAGCATGATCTCTTCGGTTAATTCATCAACTTCCTCAATTGACTTTATGGCTTCTTTTCCTAAATGATGTACTGTTTGGCCGAATAAAGATGATTTTTTGTAAGCTGTGCGTGGGCTAAGCATGTGTTCGGCGATTGGAATATTCATATCTTCAAGGGCATCAATAACATCTTTGGCAAGATTTGTACGATGCTGGCTATTATTAAGGACAATCATCTTTTTTAAAGATGGATTAATTGGTTCCACCATATCAAGTAAGTTTTTAATACCTGTTGTAGCCCAAAAATCTGCAGGTGATGGTGTCAAGGGGATAAGCGCCATATCTGAAATAACAAGGGCACTTTGTGATACCGGACTATCCATAGAAGGTGGACAATCAATAAAGATAAAATGGTATTTACCAACAAATTTCTGTATTTCTTTGTGAATTTTACTACCTGCGGCACTTAAATTGACAACACTTGCAGGAAATGGGGCGTCATCGTCTGCGCTTGCGGCCCAGCGTGTTGCAGTATTTTGTGGATCTGCATCCACTACTAATACAGATTTGCCTTGGCGTCCAAGAGTACCAGCCATTTGCATGGCTAGTGTTGTCTTGCCAACGCCACCTTTCTGATTGGCAACAGTGATAATATAGGTATGCATGTGGTTTACGCTCGTACGGTTTACGGTATTACGGTTTACCGTTTACGATATTACGGTTTACCGTAATACGCGAAATAGAGTTACCCGTACAGTAAGAATAAGTGGCATAACTCTCGGTATAATTACCGAACAGGAGGATTTATGGCTGGTTTAATACCCGTTTACTGGCATGAGGTAAACGGGCGTTTGGTAAACCACAAGCCGGTAAACGATATTCTAGTAAACGCTAGGCTCGTTTACTCGTTACTTGGTTTACCACAATACGGTAAACTTACTTCTGGTAAACTCGAGTGCAGTAAACGAAGTGCTGGTAAACGGTAGTACAGTTTACTGTAAGGTAGTAAACCATCATCTGGTAAACCTTCGGTCAAGTTTACCAGCCTTTGGTAAACCGTAGTGCGGTAAACCCATGGAAGTGGACATACTTTTAGCGGATTGGAATAGGGTAGCGCTCATAAAGTGATGTTTGAATGCTATGATCAAATAATCGAACATCGTCGGTTAGATCGATTTTTTTGAGTTCACCTGTCTTTAGATTCTCAATATAAGTGGCGTGATAGTAATAACCTTGGCTATTAAAACAGGATGTATAACTAATAATATCACGACATGCTAAGTTCATGGTTGAATGGCATGGCCCTTCCGATAAACATGTACCATCTTCATGTAGCCATAGGTTGGTGTAACGTTCCATAGTAATCCTCCAAGATACCTAATGGTATCCTAATAGAGTACTGGTATGGTTGTCAATTAAGAAAATGAAACAAGTTTGAAATAGGTGCGCAGATCGTCTTCTGTGGGATTGGTTTGGAAGTCAAATAAAAGAGCAGCAATGACTTTAGATTGTTGATTGGCATCGGTTATATTAAATTTATTAGCATAGGATATTACGCATTCACATAACGTAATAATGGTATCACTGTCTGAAGCTGATAATGTCTGCCAGTCTTGGGGTAAAAGCTGTGAAGGCTTGCATTTTAGAACGTCAGCAAGCTTTTCAAGATTATGTAGTGTCATGCCTTTGCGTCCAGCTTTAAATGCTTGGAAATGGGAGCGTGAGATACCCATACGATTAGCAATCTCGTGCATGGGGAGGTTATCTTTATTATAGGCGTCTATTTGTAAAAGCATGGTGATTAATCTAATAATTTGACAAAGGATAGTATCCTATTAGGATATATAACAAGTTATTTCGTCTAACTTTAGCATATGGATAAGGACATGAGTATTATTAAAAGTGAATTTCCTTTTATATTCTCGCAGGATAAGGAAACTATTACCGATCAGGAATTAAATGAGCATTACAGTACACAGGGAAAAACGTATCCCGATCGGGAAGATGCGATCATCAGTTTAATAAAATCAGGATTTCATCCTAAAAAAGGACTTTCAATTTGGGAAAAAAACGGTAGGCGCGCATTTGTTAGTAATGTGTATGATCATATAGAAGATCAATTTACCGGTAAAAGCATGCGTATATTAAAAGGTGCACTTGTTACACATGAAGGTAATGAAGCATACATCAAAGTATGAATATTGATTTTGATAAGAAGACGGCGACAAGTTTATCGGTCATTGCAAAAGAGCAGGGGATTGTGAAGTTTCATTTTAATGAGGCGCAGGAATATATACACAAACAGCTACAACAGCAATTACATGATCAAAAGAAGGTCCGGTTAGTGATATTAAAAGGTAGACAACAAGGTTGTACAACCTACGTGGCTGCCAGATATTATTGGAATATTACCAGGCAAAAAGGCAGGCGAGCATTTATTGTAACCCACAGTGGTGATGCATCAAGGCATGTAATGTCAATTACAGAAAGGTTCTATGATTATGATGACGATCCTATGAAGCCCAAAACAGAGTCTGCATCACAAAAGGGAATGCATTTTGCAAATATTGATAGTGCAATAACTATCGCCACGGCAGGTGGTAGGGCTATAGGAAGGTCACATACCATTCATTATCTGCATGCAAGTGAAGTAGCGTTTTGGCCTAATGCGTCACATCATATGGCAGGTCTTGTGCAAGCAGTTCCCAATGTAGAGGGAACACAAATAATTCTTGAAAGCACTGCCAATGGTCCAACAGGTAAATTCTATGAATTATGGCAAGAAAGTTTTAAGCCAGATAATCCTTATAAAGGTATTTTTGTTCCATGGTTTTGGCAAAAAGAATATCAAGCAACACCGCCAAAGGATTGGCGAGCAAATCAGGAGTTAATAGAGTATCAACAGAGATTTGGCCTTAGTGATGCTCAAATATATTGGGCATATCAAAAGCAACAAGAGTTAGGTGATGTTAGTCTATTTGATCAGGAATATCCGGCTACAGCTGAGCATGCTTTTGCAAAACCAGATAGTCAGACATTTATTGACTTGCGTAAAATAGACACGAAATTGACTATCGAACAATCGCATTATCCAATTGTTATGGGGGTTGATCCAGCAAGATTT
>CALCTU010000147.1 GCA_937907045.1 uncultured Alphaproteobacteria bacterium | reverse complement strand
TATAATATTGTTAATAAAGATCAAATTACGAATCTTTGTGAAGCAATGTTCAAGGAAGCTGAAAGCAAAGGGCTAGATTTTTCTAAATTATCTCAAGAAGAATCATATGATGTTGCAAAAGGATTTGTGGGAAGAGCGATTGCTACATTACAGCATGACGATATTCCTATTCATAAAGGGAACCAAGATATTACTGTATTAGCAAAAGCAGCGCTTGGTCATCAGCATACGTCATGGGGGATGAAAACCGATATTGAAAAGAAAACCCAAGCAATATTAAAGAAGCATTTTCCGGATATAAAGTTTGATAAGCCTGAGTTAACAGACAAAGAAAAAGGGCAAGAGGCATTTCTACGAGAGTTAGTAGATAAATACCATATTCCAATGCATGATCTGGAGCTGCCATTAACGCAAGTTATCAGCAATGCTCAAGGCGCATCAGTTGATAAAGAATATAAAGCCTTTTCGGCTCTGTTAGAGCAAAATGCTAGCCGAGATCCAGACGCCAAATTGCTTGATGTAATCAATGGTGCTTCGGCTGAAATTTGGGAAAACAACCCACAACTCCATAAAGGTAAGTCCGCTAACAAAATGAAAGGGTTAGCGAGTGGCTTAGCCAATAATCATTTAGACCTGGATGATAAAGGGTTACGAAAGAAATTTAACGAGCGTGCACTTAGTGGCGCTCAGTCTATGGGGTTGGCATCAGAAGAATCGTTATCATTTGGTAATTTTGTGCGCGCCAATGCAAGTCTTGAGGTCAACGCAAGTGAACAAATACAAGTTGCACAAGGTGTAAGTATTTCTAAGCAAGATATTTTTAAACGGGCATTTGAACAGGAAATGACCAGAAAGCTTGAAGATTACGTTCAAGGTACAAAAGCCGAATATAAGCAACATAAGGCTATTGAAATAGCACAAAAGGGCATTGAATATTCACCAATGGAAGTGGGTGCTGGGACCGCCAATGCCATTATTCAAGTTGCGAATTGGCGATTGAAAAAACACCACCAACAAAAGCAACAAGCCTATGGCCGTGCGGTAGATCAAGCACATATGCTAGGGTACCTGGATGAAGAGTTGGGCGTAAAAAAAGAGTCATTACATGCCTTAACCGAGGAAATGCTAGCCACCTTGCCTGATCTGGATCAACTATCGGAAAAAGATGTCAAAGAGATTGCAGAAGGTCTTGCAGGAAGATCGACACATGCGCTTGGGTACAATGTGGTGGATCGTGCCTCAGAAGATGGAAGTTCATTAGCTCCGTCGCAGGCGTTGGTTAATAGTGCTATGAATGCGGAAATTCATTCCTTAGGAGATAAAGGTGCATTAGAAAAAAATACAAAAAGATTATTGCAAGATGCTGGTTATAAGCAAGAGAAACAGTTAGATGAAAAAGGAAAATTTAAGCAGGCATTTGTAGCGGCCATGGTACAGCATTATCAGCTGGACTTTAGCCAGCTTGATATGAATTTACAAGAATTTCATCGCCTAGAAGGTGTTAGTGACGAAAAGACAACCGCCTATTTGCAAGCAATGATCGAACATGATGCTGATTTGGACCTAGTATCGGATAAGAACCGAACGGTTGGTCAGTTGTTAGGTGAAATGGCAGATAAAATGTATGAAGTTGCCAAAGAAGAAACATTTTCAAAAGGTGATGCTGGTGAGCATGCTAGAAAAGCTGTGAGCAAGGTTGCAAAATTACAAAAAGACAGCTCATCACGATTTGATGATATGACATCACGCGCGCTAGATGCGCTTTCTGGTTTAGACCCTAATGCTTCTGATTTAACCGCGGCCGAAAAAATGGCTATTGCCTATAAATGCGGAGATAAAAAACAAAAAAATGCTCTGCCCATGGATCAGGTACTAGAAGCAGTTCATGACACTAGTCCCGAAGCACATAAGGCACGTCAAGCGGTATTAGAGGCGGATCATTTTGGTCCTGAGGGAGGAGAAAGAAGACATACTGTTACTCAATATACGGAAGGTTTTCCACCCAAGGCTATTAGTGGAAGTAACTTAGCTACACAACAAGAAGTCGCAGGTCATGAGGCGCATGAAGAGGCGCAATGTTCTCATATTGGAGAGCGTATGTCGGGACAAGAAACGCTGCATAAAACAGAACATCACGAAGACATTGTCAAAGACGCACTACAAAATAAGTTTGGTGATGTAGGCGATAAGGTGCTTAGTAAAGCTGCAAAGTCAATAACAGCAAATTATGAAGGAAAACTAAGTTCGATGTCTGATGAAGCGGTGACAAAGTTTGCTGAAGTTGCTGCCTCCAGAGCAGAAAAACATATGACCAAAAACAGACATGATATTACTCCTGAAAATATTGTAGCAGGGGTTGAGCAATACCAGAGTAAGAAGACAGATAAGAAACAGGAAAAGGCAGATGGACAAGCACTAAATAATGCTTTCTTTGAAGTCAAAAATGGTATGGATGATAAAAACAAAGGTATGGCACGTTAGGTTCTGCGTGCTATAAACCATACGCTAATACCCACGATCAAAAATGGCATAATCCACAATACCCAAGCAAGTCCGTGCATGGGTGTTTCCATGAGCACGTCTTGGCCATAACGTGAGACTAAATAATCTTTAATTTCTTGGTCGGTTTTGCCTTGTTGAATATGCGTTCTAATTAAAAATCGTAAATCGCGGGCAAGGGTTGCGCGTGAGTCATAAATGGCTTCACCTTGGCATACTTGACAGCGGATTGTTTTAAAAAGCTCTATCGCACGTTGCTCAGCAGCAGGGTCTTCTATAGGTAACTCGGTTGTGATTGCGTGAGCGGGCAGGGTGATGGTGATGAATAGGAGAAGGGATAGTTGCATTATCCTGTGAATGGTTCCCCAGCCCACGTGCTTGGGTACTCTGTGAGTGTGCGTGTTGCATTGAAAAATAGCGTGAATAGATGGAACGAAAAATTTTGTCATCACATTCACCTCACTTTCGGTAAAATAAACTGCTCTATATCGCCCTCATTAAGCATGCCCATATGATGGTACAAAATAACGCCTCCTGGTCCGACTAAAAAGGTCTCGGGTGTACCACGCACGCCAAGTGCAATAACAGCAGCACCCCTGTTGTCCATGCCTACTTGAGTATAGGGGTTGCCATGTTTTTCAAGCCATGTGCGGGTATCTTGTGGTTTGTCCTTCCAGGCAATGCCAAAAACAGGTAGCTGATGATTGACACTCAATTCAGTAATACGTTCATGTTCGGCTAGGCAGGTTGCACACCATGAAGCAAAAACATTGATAATACTATATGCGTGTTGGGTAATGGTTTTATCCGAAAGAGGCGCTTTATCGGGGTTAAGTGAAACCACTGAGAACTCTGGTAATTTCTTGGCTACCATGGCCGAGGATGGTTGTTGGTTTGGGTCCAACAATCCTACCAATAAAATAGTAAATATAATGGTAAAAGCAATAATGGGGTAAAGATGGTTCATTTAACCCTCCGTAAGTATAAGTGGCATAGCCCAGCAAGTGTAATCATGATGCCTGCAATCCATAATAAATTGACCCAGGGGCGAACATAAGCGCGGATAGCAAAACGATCTTCGCCATTGGTATCACCCATCACTAAATAGATGTCCGACAAACCATCTCGGTATATTGCTGCCTCGGTAGTGTTGTCAGAGGCTATTGGATAAAAACGAACTTCTGGCTTAAGTAATGCTAGCTCTGTATTGCCTTTAAACAACGAAAAATGCCCCAACCGGGTGAGATAATTGTCATTTGAAGCAATGAACATGTCGTTTAACGTTATGGTGTAGGGGCCAAGGGGCACCGATTCGCTGTGACTCAGCATGGTTTGTTTTTCAATGCTGCCACTGGTTGTGGTGACAACCCCAACAATAAGCAAACCAAACCCAATATGTGCCAATACCATTGGCCACTGAATTTTTGTAGTTTGATAAGTATGAATAACCATATAAACAACAATAAGCCACCCCAAGAAGGCCAACGGATAAGGTGTTAACTTTACGCAAATTCCGCCTGCAATAATCACCGATATCACTAGCCACTTTATATGGCGTGTAGGTTTGTCTTTTCCCCAGGCAATAGCGGGTGCAAGAGTCATTAATATCGCAAATAGTGGAAGAAGGATGGTAGTAATACTATTAAAATACGGAGCCGCAACAGATACATGAATACCGGCGATGGCCTGCAAAGCTATCGGATAAATTGTACCAAGAAGTATGGTAGCACACATGCTCATCAAAAAAATATTATTTATCAATAGCCCTGTTTCACGTGAAACAAAGCTATGCTGACCTTTGGTTGTAGACGTGTTAATAACGTAACGACTAAATAAGAAAAGTGAACCGCCGGCACATAAACCCAAAAGCATTAAAATATAAAGGCCTCTGCTTGGATCCGAAGCAAATGCGTGCACCGAGGTAAGAATGCCTGAGCGTACCAGAAAAATACCAACCAACGATAATATAAAGGTGAGTAATGACAGTAAGACAACCCAGCTGGCAAATTGGTTTCGTTTCTTTAAAGCGATGACACTATGAAGCAATGCAGTTGCGGTTAGCCATGGCATAAGCGAAACATTTTCTACAGGATCCCAAAACCAAAAACCACCCCAGCCAAGTTCGCGATATGCCCACCAACTGCCTAAACCAATGCCAAGGGTTAAAAAACTCCAACCAAACATAACCCATGGCATGAGGTTGGCTGCCCATTGCTTGTTGACGCGTTGGTTGATCATGGCATCAATTGCTAGCACAAATATCACGCTCATACCTGTGTAGCCAATATACAAAATAGGAGGATGTATCGCTAAGCCTATATCTTGCAGAAGTGGATTTAAGCCCAGGCCGTTTTCAGGGGTTTGGGGTAACGTTTCAAAGGGGCTCGATGTAAACATAATAAAGCCTAAGAAAGCTACCAATAACAATCCATGAAGACGTATGGCAGAGGGTGATGATAGGGAGTCTTGATGCGTGATACAAAGCCAAAGGTGATAATAAGCCAAGATAAGTATTAGCAAAAGCATTGACCCTTCATGGTTGCCCCAGGTGCCAGTAATCTTATAGATGAGAGGTTTTAGGCTATGAGAGTTTTCATAAACATTCACAATAGAAAAATCAGAAGTGATATACCCTACAACTAAGCTGCCAAAAGCAAGTGACAATGCGGCGGCAATGCCAATGGCAATTATTTTATAATGGTGTTGCCAGCAGTGTGAAGCTTGCACTAAACTGCCAAAAAAGGCTAGCCATAGGCCAATCATTCCAAGCAGTGCAATCATTCGCTTCTCCACTTTCCTGTAGCTTTAAGAGAGTCGACTACTTCAGGGGGCATGTAGTTTTCGTCATGCTTGGCGAGTAATTCGGTGGTAATAAATCGATTATTTGTATCAAACGTTCCAGTGGCGACCATGCCTTGGCCTTCCCGAAACAAGTTTGGTAAAATGCCAGTATAATGCACCATAATTTCTTCCTCGCCATCGGTAATAATGAACTCAACGGCTAAATCCTCACCCTTTAGCACAGAGTTTTCCTTTACCAACCCACCAATACGGATGGTTTTGTTGGGTTCAATGTGGGCGGTCTTTAACTGAGAAGGGCTATAAAAATAAACTAACTGATCACTGAAATGCGTGAGTAATATAGCCAAACCTGTAGAGAATGAGGTTAAGCAAAGAAGGATGATAATGAGGCGTTGATGCTTAGGTTTCATGGTCTGTATCTTGAGCGATGCGATGCATAATACGATTATACTTAATTATACTGTGCCAAATAAGGCCGGCAATCACTGAAATACTGATTATGTAGGTTGCCGCAATATAAAAGGTATAATCTTGCATAAATCCTATTAAAAACTCATTGAAAATGATATAGCTTTCGATGTAAACTCGGGGGCACATAGAACATAACCTGTTTTTTATAAAAAATCAAAACCCTTATACTCCTATGGCCAATAAAGCAGCGGTTATACGTCAGCCCGGTGGGCCCGAGGCTCTTCAGATTGAAGATATTCCAGCTCCAAAAGCTCCAAAGCCGGATCAGGTGACTATTCGTCACACGGCTATAGGGGTGAATTATATTGATAGTTATTATCGCAGTGGTCTTTATAAGGCAAAGAATCTTCCTATGGTGCCAGGTGTTCATGGTGTTGGTATTGTGGAAGAATCGGGAGCCAATGTAGACATCAATAAAGGTTCAAGAGTGAGCTATTGTTTGGCCACTTCGGGAGCCTACTGCCAATATCGTAATTTATCTGCTACAAAAATTTGTCCAATTCCGGATAATATTACCGATGAAGTTGCAGCAAGTTGTTTATTTACAGGCATGACTGCCCACATGCTGCTTTTTAGGGTCTACCGATTGTCAAAAAAAGATGTTGTGCTCATCAACGGTGCTTCGACTGCCCAAGGTCAGTTAGTGACAATGTGGGCAAAAGCAAAAGGAGCAAAAGTAATTGCAACAACGCCAAATCAGGAATTGACGCAGGTGGCAAAGCGTGCTGGAGCTGATCATGCATTTAGTTATACACAAGCCGATAAAGTAGTAGAAGCGGTGCGTCAAATTACCAAAGGACTTGGTGTACAGGCGGTGTTTGATGCGGTAGGTAAAGATACGTTTGTAATGTCGTTTAAGTCATTAATGCCTGCTGGTTTATATGCGAGTTTCGAACAAACCTGTGGAGCGTTTCCACCGGTGAGTATGCCTATATTATCCACTAAAGGTATTTATGTTACTCGTCCGGCTATTCATGTCTATAAAGCAAATACCATCGAGATGGCACTGACCTCTAATGAGGTCTATACCAAAATATCCTCGGGAAATCTTTCTATTCCAGCGCCCATCGTATTTCCACTTGAGGATGCTGCCAAAGCACATGCACAACTTGCGTCAGCGGGTGCCACGCAACCCATTATTTTAAAGCCGTAATAAATACCAAATCGCAAAAAGATTTATAAAAGAAGTAATACTAAACTGGGCCTAAGCGCATTTTAAGGCGGACGCCTTGTTGTTGTTGAAGTACGGTAATACGCAAACTCTCACCATCTCGGGTATAGAGTTGGTATTGTTGTTTTTGCCAACCAAGTTGAGGAAGGGTAAGTTCATAGTAATTACGCACATCTTTTGCTGAGGCATTAGAATGAAAGTAATTTAGACTAATAATACGTCCCGCACTTGTATCGTACGATACCGATTCGTCATCGCTGCTATAAAACCCAGGATATAGAGGCATATCCTCGATACCGTCGGCGTATTGTTGTTCTGGGCCAGGGAGGGTTTGAAGCAACGGTGCGGCGCTTACTGCATGCTTGCAAGCACCTAACAATAGAATCACAACTAGTAATATCAACTTCATGCATCATGTATAAATGATTTCTCGATAAAGAACAATAGCCATGCACTTAGTAGATCAAATGTATACAAGAATAAGCATCAAATAGGGTAAGGGTTGCGATATTCAGGTGAGCTAGTGCTGGCAAGTTGGACAGTAAAAGCTTGAACGGTTGCTTTGTACAGCACGGATAATTGGAGTTGAGCATGATACACATGCTTGGTTCTGGCGACCATAAAC
>CALCTU010000146.1 GCA_937907045.1 uncultured Alphaproteobacteria bacterium | reverse complement strand
TGTTTGCTAGGTTCGATAAAACTAAAAAATGCTTTGTAGCTTTCTTGCACTTCATTTCCGCTATGCAATGGTTAAAGTAAAATCTCAACAGAACCTAATGCTGATATAAACGCTACCAGTGATTTTGATATTATCATGACCGCAGATGCTGCTGCATCTCCCGTAGGTGGCAATGATGGTACAGGCGCTATTACTATGGCTGATGGTGTTGAAATTGATGTTGGTGGTGGGGTTATTAATCTAACAGCGGCAGAAGATATTACAGTAGGAAGACTTGTAACCACGAATGCAAGTTCAACGGCAATTCAGCTTACATCCACCAATGGCGGCATAGTTGATGCTGGCGATACTGGAGGTGCGGATATCGTTGCAGCCGGAAGGCTTGTAGTAAATGCTGCAACTGGTTTTGGTAATGCAGGGGCGATAGAGACTACTGTTGCATCAGTTGATATAACAGCAGGTGCTGGTGCGATAAGAATTGTTGAAACAGATGGTTTAACTCTTACATCTTTGAGTAATACAAATACTTTTGACCTTGATATAACAGCAGGTGCTACTATGACTGTAGTAACTGCTTATACACGGACAGGTGCAGGTCAGCTAATTTTCCAGGTTTTGGGTGCTGACCAGAATTTAAATGTAACGAACGCATTGCAGACGGCAACCGGTACTATTGATTTACAAGCTCGTGGTAATGTTGTTTTAGGTGCAAATGCTGATTTGACTACTACTTCTGCCACTATAACGGTCAAAGCAGATATTGATGCTAATACTACAGGTGCGTTAACTATGGCCGATGGTACTGTATTTGCCAGCGCTACAGGGTTAATTGATATGTGTGCTGGAGGAGATATCACTCTTGGTCGCATCACAACTGGAAATGCAACGGTGAATGCAGTGACTTTACTGAGTACAGATGGTGAAATTATTGATGGTGGCGATACCGGAGGGGAGGATATAGTAACATCAGGCGGTGGACGTATTAACCTTACGGCTGATAATGGTATAGGTCATGGTGGTGCTGTAGATGTTGATACTACATTGCTTGCACTTACCAATACTAATAACGGCGGTGGAAATCGTAATATAGAGATAAATAGTACAGGGTCTGCATCTATTAGTCTGACATCAGTCTCTCATTCGGGAACCGGAATATTTGACACTGATTCTGTTGGAGACCTTTCACTTGATGGTGTTCTTACCAGGGTTGGTGTAGGAACAATCACATTGGAATCACATGGTGGTAGTTTGAATATAGATAATGCATGGCAGACGGCAAGTGGAGCTGTTAATATGCGTGCAGCGGAAAATATTGTACTTACAGGAAATGGTGATGGTACAAGTACGTCGGGTAATTTAATATTAAGTGCGGACCATGATTTTGGTAGTGGTGGAGTACAAAATGATGGCACAGGTGCTGTTACTATGGCTGACGGTACTGTGATAAATATGGGGTCAGGTACAATAAGTGTAACCGCCGATGAAAACATAACAGTAGGACAGCTTATTACCAGTGATAATGGAGCAATGGCAGTTAGTCTGACATCTGCAGCGGGAGGTATTGTTGATGCCGGTGATACTGGTGGCGCTGATATTCAGGCTGCAGCAGGAATGTTGGCGGTCAGTGCAGCTAGTGGATTTGGTAATGCTGGCGCATTAGAGGCAACAGTAAGTGCTGTCAATATTTCAGCTGGAGCTGGAGCTATACGCCTAACTGAATCGGACGGGGTTACTTTAACTGCAACCACAAATAATAATGATCAGGATTTAGAATTGCAAATTGGTGGCGCAGTAACAGTTGGTAGTGCAATTTCAAAAACATCCGGTGATATTTCTATAGTGATAATGGGCGATAGTAGTCTTAATGTTCAAAATACAATTACTACAGGTACAGGAGGAATTACATTATCTGCTGAAGATGATGTGATCTTTACGGCTGGTGGAGACATAACAAGCGTATCAGGAAACATAGTCGTAACAGCAGATAGTGACAGTGATGATAATGGATCAGGTGGTGCGGTTACTATGGTTGATGGTACATTATTTGATGCAGGTTCAGGCACTATCACCTTAAGTGCAGATGAAGATATAGATATAGGAGGGTTGCTTACCACAAACGTAGGTGCAACGGCAGTGCAAGTGACTTCTACCAGTGGCAGTATTACCGATGCAGGTGATACTCATGTAGATGTTTCAGCGGCAAACGGAAGCCTGGTTGTAAACGCAGATGCAGGCATTGGTGTTGGTGGGGCTTTGGAAACTACACTTGCTGGTATAAATCTGACAACAGGATCAGGTGTAATACAAATTAGCGAGAGTAACGCATTAGATATAGATAATATTAGTGCTGGTGCAGGAGATGTAACTATTACTGCAAGTGGAGCTATAGATATTGATGGCAGCTTGGATAGCACAAGCGGTAATATTTTAATAACCGCCGGAAATGATACAAGTATAAATGTCAATAATACGATTACCACTACAGGCGGAGATATAGCACTTGCTGCCGATGATGATGTTATATTTTCAGGTGCAGGAGACTTAACTTCCGGCGGTGGCAACGTATCCGTAACGGCGGATAATGATTCCGACAGTAATGGATCAGGCGGTATACTGACTATGGTTGACGGAACAGTTATAAATGCAGGAGCCGGTACGGTAGCTTTATCTTCTGACGAATCTATATCAGTTGGACGTATTATTACTACTGATAACGGGGCAACTGCCGTACAAATTACTTCTTCAAGCGGTGGAGTAATTGATGCAGGCGATACAGGAGGTGTTGATATTCAGGCAACAGCAGGAACATTAGCAGTAAGTGCCGCTACAGGATTTGGCAGTAGCGGTGCATTGGAAACGCAAGTTAGTGCTGTAAACATATCGGCAGGGGCAGGGAATATACAAATAGTGGAAAGTGATGGGCTGACGCTTACAGGGTTATCCAATACGTCAACATTTGATATTAATTTAAGTGTAGGCACTGCTCTTGCACTTGGTACGGATCTAAGCCGCACAGGAGCAGGTAATTTAACTGTAGCAGTAACAGGAACTAATCAGGCGCTAACGGTTAATACGACACAAAGTACGGTAAGTGGTAGTTTAAATTTATCGGCAACAGGTAATGTAGGCTTTGGAGATGGAGTTGATCTTGCCAGCACCTCAGGCAATATATCAATCACAGCAGATAGTGAGGATGATGATACTGGAGCTTTGACTATGCATTCAGGTACTCTAATTAATGCAGGCTCAGGACGTATAGCATTAGACGCAGGAGAGGATATAACACTTGGTGCAATACAAACTATGAATGCTGATTCAGGTGGTAATGCCGTTACTTTCACTTCGTCGGCAGGTGGTGTTGTAGATGGTAGTGATGTAGCGGTAAATATCGTTGCTAATTCCGGCACTGTGAGTGTTAATGTTGCCTCAGGTTTTGGGGCAAGTGTAGCAGTAGGAGGTGCAGTTGATGATGCTATTGAAACAACAATATCTACTGCAAGCATAACCACAACAGCTGGAGAAATTGATTTTGTAGAAAGTGATGGCATAACCTTAAGCGTACTTAGTGCAGCAAACACGGCCAATGTAACCGTAACAACAGGTGGAGCTACTAATCTAAATGCAACGCTTAATAATAAAACATCTGGTAATATTAGTGTTACTGTCGGTGGAGATACAAGTCTTGCTGTAACAACACCGATTATTACTACGTCAGGTACGGTATCACTTCTTGCCGATGATGATGTCACCTTTACCGCTGGTGCGGATATTACAACATCAACAGCCAACATAACCATAACAGCCGACAATGATTCGGATGCGAGCGGCACAGGCGGTACTATTACAATGGCAGACGGAACTTTGTTTAATGCCGGAAGCGGTAGAATAATTATAAACGCTGATGAAGATATTATTCTTGGCGGCTTGCTCACAACCAATGCTGATGCAGGAGGAAATGCCGTAGTTTTAGTATCAGGCAGCGGTGGTATAGAAGATGCCGGAGATAGCCATGTTGAAGTTGTTGCAAATAGCGGAACACTGGATGTAACTTCTGCCGCCGGATTCGGTGATGGCGGTGCAATAGAAACTACCGTTTCAGAAGTTGATATAACGGCAAATGCCGGAGCGATAAGGATTGCTGAAACCGATGGGGTAACACTTACGGCCACAACAAATGATAATGATCAGGATTTAGAGTTGCAATTCGGTGGCAGTTCAACGGTAAGCGGTGCTATAAGCAAAACAACGGGTGATGTTGCAATAGCCTTAACAGGAAACGGCAGCAGCCTGAATGTTCAAAATACGATTACAACAGGCTCAGGTAATATAACCCTTTCTGCTGAAGATGATGTGATTTTTACGGCGGGTGGCGATTTGACAAGCACATCAGGAAATATATCCGTAACAGCAGATAGTGACAGCGATGATAACGGATCTGGCGGAGCCTTGACTATGGCTAACGGCACATTGTTTGATGCAGGCTCTGGAACGGTTACTTTAAGCGCAGATGAAGATGTAACTTTGGGTGGGCTATTAACCACCAATGCAGGTGTAACAGCAGTTCAGGTCACATCCACCAGTGGCAGTATTTTAGATGGAGGTGATACACATACGGATGTTTCAGCGGCAAATGGCGACTGGGTTGGTATAGCTGAGACTGGAATTGGTGTTGGCAATTCACTGGAAATGCAGGTTGTTGGAATTAATCTTACTACCAACACGGGCGTAGTTGCAGTTGATGAAGCAGATGCTCTTGATATAGATGGTATAAATGCAACAATAGGCGATGTAACCATTATTGCAAGCGGTGGTGTTGATGTAGGGGGAGCCGTAGTAAGCACATCAGGTCAGGTAAGTATAACGGCAGGAAGTGACTCAATTTTGAATGTTAATAATACGGTAATAACCGTATTAGGTAATATAACCCTTGCAGCTGATAGTGATGTAATTTTTACGAGCGCAGGTGATATAACTTCTACATCTGGTGATGTTTCAGTAATTGCTGATAATGATTCGGACGCAAACGGTATAGGTGGAGCGATCACCATGGCAGATGGTTCAGTTTTAAATGCAGGTTCAGGTACGATTACCTTTGATGCAGACGAAGATATTACACTGGGTAGGCTAGTGACAACTGATACTACAAATTCTGCTGTTGCACTAACTTCCAGTAGTGGCGGTATAGTTGATGGCGGTGATACGGGAGGAAATGATATAGAGGCTACGGTAGGAAGATTAACGGTTTCTGTCGTAACTGGCTTTGGAAGTGATAATGCGATTGAAACAAACGTTAATGATATGCTGATCAATGCAGGAGCAGGAGCAATTAGATTTATTGAGGAAGATGCTGTAATACTTTCTTCACTTTCAAACACTTCATCATTTGATATGGATATTAGCGTTGGTGATGACTTTACAGTTACCAGCAGCTACGACAGAACAGGTGCTGGAGCTTTGTTAATAGAAGTTACAGGTGTTGATAATAATCTAACCGTAGATTCTGCACAGTTAACAGGTGCTGGCAATATGACATTTAAAGCTACAGCTGATGTAATATATGGTGCAAATAGTGATTTAATATCGACAAGTGGAACCATCACAGTTCTTGCCGATAGTGATAATTCCGGTACGGGCGGTATAACTATGGATAGTGGTTCTGCAATAGATTCCGGTAGTGGTAAAATAAATTTTGATGCGGTAGATGATATAGTCCTTGGTAGTCTGACTACAACAAATAACGATGTTGATGCAGTAACTATCGATACGGCTAAAGCGATTAGAGGAAATTCACTTGCTGCACCGAATATTACCTCTACAAGTGGAACTACAAGCATAAGAAGTAGCTCGGTTGGAACGCCAGATGAACCTTTGGAAGTAGCTATCAACACGCTAATTTTTAATACCTCTGGTGGTGATGTTAATTTTTCATCAGATGAGAGTTTCCAAATAGAAAATTCATCAACCGAAGGAGGGAATGTTAATTTTGTTATATTGAATCTTGATGAAGTTTTTGAAAGTCAGGTTCTAAAAAATGTTGAGAGTGGCAGTGGTTCTATAACGTTGAACAATAATGTTATTGGAGAAGAGCTTGTTAGTAGCAATGACATAGAGATTACAGGAGCAACAATTGCTGAGTTACTTGAATCCATTAATGAAGATGAAGTAAAATCTGATGAAGACAAAAAAAATAACAATTTTGTGAAAACGGCAAATAATTCTAGCGGATCATGTGGTTCAAGCAGTGATGGTTCAGGCGAGTCAGGCAATAAGAGCTCTAATGTTTCAGCGGTATCTTTGCCTGGAAGTGCCGCCATTTGGTCTGATTCAGGTAATTCATGTGATGGTGAAATAAAAGTTGTGAAAGGTGTTTGTGTTGGCGGTGGGTGTATGGTTCAAGCTACTGATAAATTAGTGTTTTTTGTTCCTAGTGCTTATGAGGTGGTGCTGGAGCCAGTAATTATCGATCCAACAAGTATATCAGGGTTACTGCAGACAGTAATGAATTTAAGGTAGAGGTATAATGGGGGAATCGATAGTAAATGAAAGTAGGTATATAGTACTGATTACTCTATTTAATTTCAGCATGGTAACCTCCATTTATATATGGCCGTACATGTCAGATTGACCGTGATACAGCTAAAAGTATGCTTTTGTGTAACATTCTATTGTGTGTATTAGGCTTTAAAAATAACATTGATACTGATGTCAATAGCTTATCAATAATTGTAAAAATACTGGAGGTTAATGGTGATGAGGTGAAAGAAAAATTTAAAGATGTTTCTGATTCAATATTAGAAATAGGTTATGTTAACGATATTTTATAGAGGCAGAAAAAACATTATCTGACAACGGCTTCTTCTGTAATAATAAGGAAGGCGCTAGAGAATGTGGGTAAGGAGTATCTGCTTTTTGAGGATAAAAGCGATGAAAAATAAAATTCTATTATATTCTATTTGGGTATTCTCTCCTTTAGCTGTTTATGCTCAAGAAATTGATAGATTACCTGGCGTTATAGACCGTCAGCAATTATCGAAATTTCCAAAAAAGTTTGATAAATATTATACAGAGCCACCTAAAAAAACTCCTAAGCTTGACTTTAGTACAACTACTGATTTTTCTTTTTATATTAAAACTATTGAAGTATCTGGTGCATATGAAATTTCTAAGCGTAAACTTAGTAAAATCATAAAAAGTTACGAAGGAAGAAAGCTAACCGGCAAAGATATAGCCATTTTGAAATATAAAATTTCTAGAGAATATTTCAATGAAGGTTATATCTTGGTAAGGGTAGCAACTCCTCCACAGGATATAACAGATAATATTTTAAAAATACAGGTGGTAGAGGGTCGAGTTGACGATATAAAGTTTTATAATGAACACTTAGCAAGTGTAACAGCCAGGGGATTGTTTGCAAGAGTTGATAAGGGAGATATTTTTGACGAGTTAGAGGTCGAAAGTGCGTTTAATGATATTGATGAGTTACAGAATATTAAGTCACGACTTAGCCTGGAGCCAGGAAAGGAATTTGGTACTACAATTCTTAATGTGCATATAGATAAAGCAAAGGAGGATAAACACTATATAGAACACAATAATTATGGCGCACGGAATGTAAGTCGTGATGTAACAACTTTAGGTATACAGAGAGGTAACCTTCTTTCCCTTGGAGAAACTATTAATGTTCGTTTTAATTACGGATATGAGCAGATGTACGGTGGCTCATTTGATTGGAGCTCACCGCTTCCTGGAACAGATTTGTTTTTTAATGTCTCGTATATTTTAAATAATATAGAAGTTGGTGGTCGTTTTCGAGCACTTGATTCTGAGGGTAAGTCGCAAAGTATACGTAGCAGTATTTACCGAAATTTTATTAACACTAACAAACAACGTTTTACAACTGTATTAGGAGTTGAATATAGGAAACATGAGTCGTTTCTAAGTAATGTACCGGAGACAAGAGATATAGTTAGTAAAATACGAGGAGGGATAAGCTATCTTCACCGTTGGAGCAAAACGATTTTTTATACCCATATGGAAATACTAAGAGGAGTTCATGCCTTCGGAGCTACAAAACGCGGTGATTCAATGCAAACTCGTACCCACAATCCACAGGCATGGATCTTTGCTAGTACAATTTTTGTCAAACATAGATTGACCGAAAAAGACCAACTTTCTGCTCGCATAAGAGGTCAGCATGCTACATCCAGTCTGCTTGCTTCTGATTTATTTTCCATTGGTGGCTATACTTCTTTGAGAGGTTTTGAGCCAAGCCAGGAGTCTGGAGAGTCTGGCTTTGCAATTTCTTTGGAATACCAAAGAAATTTACATCAAGCGAATGAATTAGAGGTTAATTTGCGTTCATTTGTAGAGTCTGGAGTAGTATATAATAAGCTTAACAATTCGAGTTCTGATCAGCATCTATATAGTATAGGTGCAGGGTTAGACTTTAATTTTGATAATGGAATAAAGAAATTTGGAAAAACAGAGTGTTCTTTTGATTTTGCAGCACCTGTTGGTAACTATCGTTCTACGAGTCATCAGGGTGCTTATTTTTATTTTAATGTAAAGCAAAGTTTTTAGCGGATCATACGTTATATAAAATGCATTATGGTACAATAGCTTTTAAATTAGAGTAAAGTAGTAGCCCAATTATGCACTAAGTTCCATCTCTTCTGGAACAAGCAATGATAAGACTTCATTTGAAAACTTACTCATTATTTGTCCAGCTATAGATGGTGTGGTCATGTCTTGAGTTGATTGTCCCGAAGATAATGCCTGAATAAAGTCGATGTGATTTGGAACACGAGTGTTCAGAGTGCTCCAAGATGAAGGTAATTCAAACCGGGTGTCAATTTCGCTGTCGGTTAATACACGGTTCCATATAAAACGACTAGGAATACGTTCTTTGCTGATCAATTCAAACGTTTCTTCAGAGCTCCATATGTCAAACATAGATGGTAGTAAAGGTACCAGAACAAGGTCAGATGCTTTAATAGCAGATTGTGTATCTTGAGGTTGATGCGGTGGTGTGTCCACAATAATGGTGTCAGTGCCATTATCCTTGAGTGTTTGTATATGGTCGTGAAATTGCCAAATGGTAGAATGTATACAAGTAATTTTATCATTATTGTTATTATAGGTTGACAATGCGAACCATCGACTTAATGTTTGTTGCAGGTCAAGGTCTATAATTGCTATTGATCTTCCTGTTTGTCTTAGGGCACACGCCAACTCTATGGCGAGGGTTGTTTTACCGGTTCCGCCTTTTTGCTGCGCAAATGTGATGATGGTGGTGTCTGTCATTTGATATTCTATCGCATTAATTTAACCGCTGATATACCATGAGTGATTATTTAATACAAGCACACAAAGTGTTAACGCAAGGTAAATGCTTGTGTTTTCCAACTGAAACAGTGTACGGCCTTGGTGCTATTGCAACCATGGATGAGGCTGTTAAGCGTGTTTATGAAATAAAAGAGCGTCCTTTAGATAAGCCTTTAAGCATGATGGTAGCTGATGTCGATAAAGCGCATAATATTGCAATTCTTAATAAAGCCGCTGTTGTTTTAGCCCAACGCTTTTGGCCTGGACCACTTACCATGATTTTGCCTATTTCAAAGGAAGGAAAACAAAATTTAAGTAAGTACGTGAATTATGATGGTGATTCGATAGGAATTAGAATACCAAGTCATCCGGTTGCTCAAGCAATTCTTCATGTGATTGATATTCCTTTAATTGCCACAAGTGCGAATCCAAGTGGTAAACCTCCGGCATTATCATCGGTTCAGGTAGAAGCCTATTTTAAGGACCAGATGCTAATTGTGCCTGAAAGTGAAGATGGTGCTATTGGTGTATCTTCAACGGTTATTGATGTGACCACACGCCATGTTTCTATGGTACGTGAAGGTAATATCACCATGGAATCAATTGATCACTGTATACGTTGGTTGCAGTAATAAAGATTTCTTCTGGTGTGTTTACTTTGATACTCCTTATCTCAATATTCTTTTATCTACCATTTGATAGAGCATAGCGTAATTGGTTGTTAATTACAGGAAATGGGTATATATTACGATGCAAACTGTGTTCTTTTACAATAACAGATGCCTTAAGAATGCTTAATATTTTGTTTCGATGTTCGTAATATCTTAAAGGGATTGTATGAAAATTGAAGAGTTATCTATTTCGGTAAACGGCACTGACTTTGTGTTAACTCAATTTGAAAAATACGACTACGCTGATCTACTTGAGATGGCAGAGATGCCTCATTTTGTTAGCACAGGTATGAATGTTGAGAGTGATGGTTTTGTATCGGTACAAAAACGTGTGCGTCATTATTTAAATGCGATGTTGGACAGTTATTTGTCTGGTCCATATCGTTGTTTAGGTTTGGCGCTGCGCAATACGAACGGTAAATTGATCGGTGCGGTTGAGTTTTCTGAAATTGGTATGATTGATGTTAATGATGCATATATGGCGTATTTTTTACATCCGAATTATCGTGGACAAGGGCTTGCCATGAAAATGGTATTAACAGCTATCATGTTTGTATATCAACAAATGGGAGTTAGAGTGCTCCGTACGGCTGTAGATACGGATAATACCGTACAACAGATACTTCTGAGAACGCTTGGTTTTGAACAAATTGATGATGCATCGGTCAAAGGTATATGCTGCACAACAGTAGCAGAGGTACCAAATGTTAAACAAAAACTATTATTTAAAATCGAAGAGAAGTCTCTTCTTAGTACGTTGGTGCACCGTGCAGGCTTGAATTTCTAAAAATCATACACAATGCTGAAATTGGTTTCTGTGTCTGTATTTTCTTTTCCTTGGGGAACTTCAGAAACATGTTCTAAGTCAAACGCCAACTTTAAATAGACACTATCAATGATTTTTGTCTTTAATGAGGATTCAGATTCGGTAACCGTAGTATCTGAACCAAAAGCTGTTGAGGCTTTTTGGGAAAATGTGAGGTATTCATTAATTTTCCAGTCAAAATTACCTGCTAATTTTTGAATCATATTATTGTCTTTTTTGCCATTGGTTTGTTTTTGCTGCCTAGCACCAATACTTGCCTCACCACTAAGCTTTATGGTTTTATTGTTAATAAAATAATAGCCATATCCCAATGCTTCAGATGTACGGTGTTGAATGCCACCAAATCGGTCATTCGTGTAATCTAACTCAAGAAAAGCATAATCATCGTTAGATAGATTGTAACGTGTTTGGTTTGTGATATCGTATTGTTCTTCTCCTCTTACCTGATTTTCTTTACTATTTTGGGCCTCAAGGGTGAGGGTGTTGAGAAAGTTATTATATTCATAGGTAAGTTTGGTAGCCGCATTGAGCTCTTCTTTTTCGGTGTTTCCTGAAGTAAGATTGAAACCAAGCTCTACTTCACCACTAAAAGGAGATGGTGATTCTTCTTTAATATCTACAGTAGCTTTGGGTGCACTAGTGACTTCCTTTTTTGTGTAACTTTGTATTTGAGAAGCCAATTTAGGATATTGATTAGTAGCACGAGCTTTTACTGCATCAATCACAAAGGAATTGTGAGTGCCTATAGCAGCCTCTAGGGCTTGTTCAACCTCATCGGGGAGTGTTTGCGCTACGGCGGCTGTGTAAGCGTGGCCAATATAGGTAATAAATACAACAATAATAATACGAAGACTCATAACAGGGAATAACACCTTTATTTGTTTTAAAAATACTAAACATACTCATTTCTTGGAAAATGAAATGGTATTTCGTTTAGGTGCCACTAAGGCTACTGCGTTCAGCATATTCCTAACTATACAAAAAGACAAAGGGCATTCAAATATTATTTGAATGCCCTTTGTTGTTTTTATATTGGTTATGATTAAAACTCTTCCCAGTTCTGATCATCATGGTGCACAGCCGGTGCTTGTGCAGCAGCTGGCTTTGGAGTTGTTTTTGGTTTAGCTGCTGGCGCTTTCTTAGCAGCAGGTTGCTCATGAACCTGTGCTACTGCTGCGGCATGATGGTCTGTACCAGTGGCTTTGAGCTCATGTTCTGCATGACGAGCGCTATCATCTACAGTAAAGAACTCAATGATACGATTTAAATCGGCGGCTTGATCTACAAGTGCTTGAGCAGAGGCTGTATTTTGTTCTACCAACGCAGCATTTTGTTGTGTCATCTCATCCATCTGAGCAACTGCAGAATTGATTTCATCAATACCGG
>CALCTU010000145.1 GCA_937907045.1 uncultured Alphaproteobacteria bacterium | reverse complement strand
GGATGAATTTGATTATTATTATAATCGCTATAAAGTGGACAAAACTAAGTGACAAAAGATAGCATTAGTCTAGAACAATTAATGCAGATGTCACAAGATGGCGATGAAAAATCATATCGCCTGCTACTAACAAAAATTGAAGCGCTACTTAAACAATATTTATATCACCGGATGTCTCATCATGAAGACATGGATGATGTTATTCAAGAAATTCTCATTTCGGTTCATCACTCGCGCCATACATATCATCCAAGTAGGCCGTTTAAGCCATGGTTGTTTGCTATTGCAAAGTTTCGCCTTATGGATTACTTGCGTAAAATTTATCGCAAAACTGGAAAACAAGGGCAGGTGAGCATTGATTCTTATGAACTTGAAATTGAAGATGAATCTTCTGTAACTAATAGTGAATATGATACCGAATTACTTCATAAGGCACTTGATCAGTTACCTCAAAAACAACGTCAAATTGTGATATTAATGAAACTAGAAGAACATACCGCAAAAGAAGTTGCTAAAAAAATGAATATGAAAGAATCTGCAGTGAAAGTAAGTGCTCACCGAGCATATAAAAGGCTCGAAGTATTGATTCGCGATATTGAAGGTTCTAAATAAATTTTAAGCTGACTGCTATAACCAACTAATAAAATGACACCATGAATTCGAACGATATTATTAATCAACTTGCAAAAGAGCTTACTCCCGTCAAACCAGTAATGGGCGTATATAAAAAAAGTGCACTTTGGTTACTTATTGGAGCCGCATATGCATGTTTCATGGTGCTTGTTCTTGGTTTGCGCGATGATATATCGGTAAAGATTACACAGCATTCTTTTTTGCTAGAAATGGTTATAGCGCTTTTAGCTTCATTAAGTTCGGGGTTTGTTGCTGTTACCCTCTCAGTACCAGACCAGTATCAATTGCCAAAAACCATACAATATTTGCCCTTTAGTTTTATGAGTATGTTACTTGGAATATTACTATATAGCTGGATGGATGTGTCTACGTCATTTGTCCCGTCCGCATTAGAATGCTCATTAGAAATTACTATGTTCTCGGTATTTCCAATGATAGTAATGATCTACGCAATCCGTAAGGCTGCTACAACACACTCTATCATGTGCTCAGCGATGACAAGTTTATCAGCGGTGCATTTTTCCTACATTCTGCTTAGAGTGATCGAGCAGAATGATAATACACCTCACATTCTTTATTGGCATTATTCCCCAATGATTATCGTTGTCATTTTCGGCATGATGGTAGGTTCTAAGTTGCTGAAATGGTAAGGCTTAATTGAGCTGCTATAAATTTTTTCGCAGTTTTAAAGGTGTAGTGCGCCATAAATAGGCGTCACGCTGCTTTTATAAACTTGATTTTATCCACAGATTTATTTACACTCTTAAATTCCTCGTTAATAAACGAGGAATGCAAGGGAGTAACATAATGGATTTTTCGCAGCCGCGGGTACAGCCTGTACAGGGTACCGGTGACCGTCGGCGTCCGCATAAGAAAAGAACACATGCCGTGATGGATATCAATGCCATCGACGACGAGGATGCTGCAACTATCCTAAAGAAACTCAGTAGAATTCTATTTTCCGAAGAAGGTACTGTTAAAATTGGCGGCTCGGTTGAGGTTAGTTTTGTTCCCAAAGCAAATAATATTGGGTATGACAGGCTCATTTCTGCTGATATGGATTATTACTTTCATCAAATGCAAGAAGGCTACGTCTATGCTAATGATGACAGGCATACTTCCTTGGTAAGGAGTTATAACACCCCCAGTCATGGGTGAGGAATCATAAATTAGAAGCGTTTTATAATTGATCAAGGCTTGGATAACATAAATATTGGCCTTTTAGTTAAAAATCTGTATAATCTGCGCTTAGTTTACAAACATGGATTATTGATAATCAACTAAATCAATTATAGGAAAGGACAGCTATGCCAAGCGCTAAGACAAAAACGGAAAATACTGCATCCGTATTAGATGAAAAGAAAGAATATATGTGCCAAGAGCACTTGGATTATTTTAAAGAAAAATTATTAGCATGGCGTGATGAACTTTTAGAGGAATCTATGGACACGCTTAACCACCTCAAAGAAGAAAATTGGCAAGAGCCAGATGTTAACGATAGAGCATCAGTAGAAGCAGAAGCATCTTTAGAATTACGTACACGTAATCGGTACCGCAAATTAATCGACAAAATAGATGCTGCACTAAAGAGAATTGAAGAAGGAAATTACGGATACTGTGAAGAGACAGGTGAGATAATTGGACTTAAAAGGCTTGATGCCAGACCTATCGCCACCTTGTCTATTGAAGCACAAGAAAGGCATGAGAACTATGAGAGAACCCATATTGATGAAGATGATTACAAATAAATCTGTAACAAAATTCAAAAAATACTTCGCCGCTATCCTTTGTTTTGGTGTGCTGTCGTCGTGTGATTGTAGTGTGCCACTGGAAGTTACCTCTATTCAAAAAGGTGACAAGAAGCTCGCCTGTAAAGATATTATCCTTGAAATAAATGAGGCTGAACACTACAGAGAGCGTGCAATTGAAGATCAGCGTATTAGTGCTGGCGAAATTTTAATGCCAACTTGCTGGCTATCTGGTTATGTAGATGGTGGTAAGGCAATTAAGTCTGCGGACGCACGAATAGAATATTTAGGCCATATTTATGACCTGCTGGACTGTGGAGGACTATCAACACCAGTACCTCCGCCGCCTGTTGCTCGCAACATACGGCCACTTTCGCAAGATGCAAACCCAGCTCCAGTTGGTGTTCCTCCGGTTAGAAGTTTTAACCCACCTGTTGCTCCAGTTGGTTCAGCTCCAGGCGGAAGTAATTTGCCTAATAATTTTTACCCACCAGTTCCAGCAGGAAATAATAATTACAATCCATATATTCCACCTGCCGCTGAAACTAATATTCCACCAGGAAGGCGCAGGCCTACGGATAATTCTCGTCCTGGAATGCTCCGCGATGAGGAAGGAATACCTTACCGACCACTTAGTATTAAGCCATAAAAAACAATCATTTAACAAGTAGTTACTATGAAAGCAAAAGAATCGCATTCAGCCCATCCTCGTTTGGTAATCATCGATGGGTACGGTTTCTTATTCCGTGCCTATCATTCATTGCCACCATTGACCAATCCTGAAGGCATACCTGTGGGTGCCATATACGGCTTTATTAACATGCTGACTAAGGTGCTAAAATCACATAAATCAGATTATGTTGCAGTAGCCTTAGATAGTGGCAAGCAAACATTTAGGCATGACATATACCAAGACTATAAAGCAAATCGACCAGCTCCACCTGATGATTTAATTCCACAATTTAGTATTGTTCGTGATGCTGTGGAAGCCTTTAATGTGCCAGCCATTGACAAACAAGGCTTTGAAGCTGATGATCTTATTGCTACCTACACACGTCATGCTACAGAAAAAGGCATTAAGGTTACTATTATTTCTTCTGATAAAGACCTCATGCAGTTAATCGACGATAACGTGGTTATGTATGACGCGATGAAATCAAAATATATTGATAGCGATGCTGTTTTTGAAAAATTTGGCGTTTATCCTGATAAAGTGCTCGATCTACTTTCTCTTATGGGAGACTCATCGGATAATGTTCCTGGAGTCCCTGGTATTGGAGCAAAAACAGCTGCGCAATTATTAAATGACTTTGGATCACTTGATGACATCTTGGATAGTGCACATACCATTAAACAACAAAAGCGCCGAGAAACACTCATAAACAACAAAGAGCAAGCCTACCTTTCTAAGGATCTCATTACACTTAACAGTTCGGTAGACCTCGATCTATCTCTTGAATCTTTGGCGTTCAAGGAAATTGATCAAGACAAACTCGTTAGCTTCTTACAACAGCATGGGTTTAAGAATATTCTCACTAAGCTACATAAAGAGGGAATACTTAGTACCTCTTCTGAAAGCCAACCACAAGCCATCCCGCAAACCGTAACTATTAACATTAAAGAAACACCTAAGAAAAAAATTGCAGTGATTCATTCTGCAAATGACCTTGATTCTTGGACTCAGACAATTGTTAAAAGCTCTATTGCAAGCTTGTCATTATGGATTCATAACGACAAAAAAACCAAGCAGCCATTATCGGTGGCTCTTGCTACCAATATTGGTGATATTGCCTACATACCACTTAATAATGAAAAACAACAATCACAGCCCATGTTGTTTGCCATGGAAGAGACAAGCAAAGAAGCGTTAGAAATATCACTTAGTGATGTTTTTGATGTTGTAGAAAAAATAAGCGCTCAAGATGGTGTTCGCATTATTGGCCACGATATAAAAAGCTGGCTTAGGCACAGCCATAATTTATGGACTCATGTTATGGATGACATCATGGTGATGTCTTATGTTTTAGAAGGCGGATTGCACGATCATTCCATTGCACAAATGGTAGAGCATTACTTAGAAATAGACTCTACTGCATATCAACTACCTGACTTAAAAAAAGCCGATGAAGCTGAAATCCAAGATTATGTGGTAAGGGTGGCCGCATTAATGAATACACTTCATGACAATATTCGGCACAGACTATTTGATGTTAAGTTATTAACATTATATCACCGCATTGAAAAACCACTCATACGAATACTGGCTGGTATGGAGCATACGGGTATCAAAGTTGACCCCACTATGTTAACACACTTATCTGAACAATTTGCAAAAGATATCCATAGTTTGGAGGGACAAATTCATCACCTTGCAGGCAAAGAATTTAATATCGGCTCGCCAAAACAGTTAGGCGAAGTTCTTTTTGAGGATATGAAATTAGAAGGTGGTAAAAAATCCAAAAAAACCGGCAGTTATTCTACTGATAGCGAAGTGCTAGAGAATTTAGCCAGCCAAGGAATAGAGATAGCATCCAAAGTTGTTGAATATCGCACTTACTCAAAACTTAAAAGTACGTACACTGACGCACTTACCAAACAAATTGCATCTGACGGTAGAGTACATACTCATTATTCTATGGCATCAGTTAACACAGGACGCCTGAGTTCTTCTGATCCCAATTTACAAAATATTCCTATTCGCAGTGACATTGGTAATCAGATCCGAGCAGTATTTATTCCTAAAAACGGATATAAGCTAATCTCTGCCGATTACTCTCAGATAGAGCTCCGGTTATTAGCACATATTGCTGATATTGAAGTGTTAAAAACAGCATTTATTGATGGCAAGGACATCCATACTGCAACTGCTTCACAAATGTTTGGTGTTCCAATAGAGCAAGTAGATAGTCATTTGCGAGGACGTGCTAAGACTATTAATTTTGGTATTATTTACGGTATCAGTGCTTTTGGCCTGGCTAAGCGTATTGGTATTGGCCGTAAGGAAGCAGCCGAATATATTGAAAACTATTTTATTCAGTACCCAGGTATTAAACACTACATGCAACAAGCCAAACAAGAGGCTGCTGAACATGGCTTTGTTAGTACCATTATGGGTCGTAGATGTTACATAAAAGGCATTTACGATAAAAATCATGCCGTAAAACAATTTGCAGAGCGCGCTGCCATTAATGCACCGCTTCAAGGCTCTGCTGCTGATATTATCAAGATGGCCATGATTGAAGTAGAACAATTACTAGCCCACCATTATCCAGATGCTAACATGTTATTACAAGTTCATGATGAACTCATATTAGAAGTCCCCCAAGAGCAGGCTCAACCATTATGTGAAAAAATAAAACGTGTCATGGAAAACGTGATTAGCTTAAGCATTCCGCTTACTGTAAGTGCTTCATTTGGAGATAACTGGAAGGAAATTCATTAAAACTCTTGTTTTGGAGTTGGCTTCCTTTATGCTTCACTTTCTTTTTATTTCAATAAGGATTAGATGTTCGTGATCAAAGAGAAATTAAAATCTGTTATGCTTTCTGGTAAAGAGTGTTTACCAATTATTGAAGGTGGCAAAGGAGTTGCAGTAAGTAATGGAGCAACCTCTGGAGCGTTTGCAGCAGCTGGTGCAGTAGGTACATTTTCAGGTGTAAATCCCGACCGTTACGATGCAGATGGCAATGTCATACTAAATACCTATACAGGGAAAACGCGTCGCGAACGTCACGAAGAACTGATTACCATGGGCATTGAGGGTGGAATCGCTCAAGCTCAAATAGCGCATGAAGCTTCTAATGGTGAAGGTAGGATTCATGTTAATATTCTATGGGAGATGGGCGGAGCACAAGCGGTCCTTGAAGGAATACTCGAAGGTGCAAAAGGCTTGGTTCACGGCGTAACTTGCGGAGCCGGTATGCCATATCGCTTGTCTGAGATTGCTCAAAAATATAATATTTATTATTATCCAATTGTTTCTTCAATGCGTGCTTTTAGAGCTCTTTGGAAACGGTCTTACCACAAAAATGTCAGCTTACTTGGTGGAATTGTATATGAAGATCCATGGCGAGCAGGCGGACATAATGGTTTGTCCAATAGCGAAAACCCTCTTAAACCTGAAGATCCATATCCCAGAGTTGTAGAACTTCGTAAATTCATGAACGATGTTGGTCTTAACGAAGTGCCAGTTGTTATGGCAGGGGGGGTATGGTACCTAGATGATTGGGAACATTGGCTAGACAACCCTGAAATTGGTCCAATTGTTTTTCAATATGGAACGCGTCCTATTCTCACCAAAGAAAGTCCTGTTCCTGACGCATGGAAAAAGCGATTACTTACATTAAAAGAAGGCGATGTGGCACTAAATAGATTTAGTCCAACAGGTTTTTATTCTTCAGCGGTTAAGAATGCATTTTTGCAGAATCTTGAAGCACGTCATCAGAGGCAAATTCCTTATGTTACTCATCCGGAAGGGGTGTTAACCGAGGAGCTAACCTTTGGTCCCAGATCACGAGCTGTTTATGTAGAATTACAAGACAAAGACCGTGCACATAAATGGATGCTTGAAGGATTTGACGAGGTATTAAAAACCCCTGATTCTACGTTACTTTTTGTTACTAAAGAAGGTGCGCAGCAAATAAGAGAAGATCAAATTAATTGCATGGGGTGCTTAAGTCATTGTAAATTTAGCAATTGGAAAGATCACGACACCTACAATACTGGCAAGAAGGCAGATCCAAGAAGTTTCTGTATCCAGAAAACGTTACAAGATGCGGCTCACAATATAGGTGATTTAGAGAACCAATTAATGTTTGCTGGTCATAATGCATATAAATTTGCCGACGATCCTTTTTATGATAATGGCCATGTTCCAACCGTCAAAGAGCTTGTTGAAAGAATTATGACAGGAAGGTAAGCGGGCTTTATATAGTCCCGCCACAAATGCATGCACAGAGAATCTCTGGAGCATCTTAATTTGTTGTTATGTGAGGCAATTGCATCGTAACCAAATTGCCCTTTGGCTCCATTTACGATCAGTATAGACCTGGATTTTGATCTTCTTGATCTGCACCCCAAAGAAATTTTCTCTTTACCCAACCTTTGTGCTCATCAACCTGTACCTGACACCACGACTCTTGGCATTTTACTAGTTGGCCAATCACGCCATTCTCGGCAATAAAGGATACAGCTGAATTATCTAAAGGCGATCGGTGGACTTCTTGCACACCATTACTATTAATAACAGCATGACGTTGCTTGGAAAGCAAACGATTATGAATCCAGCCAACTTCACCGTGCATATCAACAATTTTACGCCAGTCTTCAAACGTAGCAACTATCTTGACTGGCCAAGTCTTGCGTTTATAAACCCATTCGATGGGGTATTTAATGCTAGGGCCAGTACGAACATTAGCTTCTTGAACCCTAATACTTGCATAATACGGCACCTTAGGAGCAACTGCTAATGCAGCATGCGAAGTTAGAATCAACAAACAAAAGACACAATTACGTATAATTACGCGTGCATTCATGATTAATATCCTAAAAATGATTTGATGATTTACTGTTAACAGTTTACACGATATAACGCTTGCATCAATAGTTTTTAAAAAGGTTGTTTACTTTATGTTGGATTATGGTGACTACCCTACATCTAGGCCAAGGCGCAGACGCACTTGTGATGCTATACGATCAATTGTTTCAGAACACCAACTGGCTTCACAAGACCTTATTCTCCCGCTTTTTGTTCAAGAGGGCCATAACACCGAGTCTACTGTCAATACCTTACCAGGGGTGTGTCGGTACAGTATTGACCTTGCTGTCATAAAAGCCAAGGAAGCTTACGACCTGGGTATTAAAGCTGTTGCATTATTTCCAGTTGTAGAAGCCAAGTATAAATCGGATGATGCATCTCATGCATATGATAGTGACAACTTAATGTGCAGAACGCTGCGTGCCTTTAAAGAAGAAATTCCTGAGATATTGACCATTTGTGATGTTGCCCTAGACCCTTATACTTTATCGGGTCATGATGGATTAACTGACCATAGTGGCAATGTTCTTAATGACCCAACAGTTGAAGTTTTACTCAAACAATCACTTGCATTAGCCGATGCAGGTTGTGATGTAATAGCACCCTCAGATATGATGGATGGCAGAATTGGCGCCATTAGGAATGCCCTTGACGATAAAGGACATCAAGAAGTAGCCATTTTATCCTATGCTGTAAAATATGCTTCATCCTTCTATGGCCCCTTTAGGGATGCTGTCGGCTCGGCTAATAATCTAAAGAAAGCTAGTAAGAGCACTTATCAAATGGACTTTCATAATAGTACTGAAGCACTAGAAGAGGTAGCGCACGATATTAAACAAGGTGCTGACATGGTGATGGTAAAACCAGCTGGATGTTATTTAGATATTATCCACCTTGTTCGCCAACATACTAGTTTTCCAATATTTGCCTATCAGGTAAGCGGAGAATATGCGGCCATAAAATCCGCAGATAGTCTTGGATGGGGAGACAGTTCAAAACTTCTTTATGAATCAATGATCGCTCTAAAGCGTGCAGGTGCAAATGCTATTATTACCTATGGTGCGATAGAATTAGCTAAGAAAATGAAGGAATCACAATGAAATTAAATCTCTCAAATCTACTTATAGCAGCTACCATAACTGCCATTGCTTACGTGTTATGGATTCACCCTATGGTAACCCAGCAACAAACTAAAACGAACCCTGAAAATGCTATCGTAGCAAATTTTAACCTTACAGATCATCATGGCAATCAAGTTACACAAGATAGTTATGCAGGCAAGAAACTGCTTGTTTATTTTGGCTTCAGCCATTGCCCCGATATGTGTCCTACAGACTTAGCTGTGATCAGCAAAGTAATGCCAAAATTACCCGAAGGGCATAATGTTCAGCCAATTTTTATCACCGTTGACCCAGAACGTGACACCCCTGAACAACTAGCCTCCTATTTACAAAATTTTGATCAATCTATTATTGGACTTACAGGATCTCAAGAAAATATTGATCATGCAGTAAAGGCATTTAAAGTATATTATCAAAAGACAACACCTCAAGATATGGACGGCTATATGTTTAACCATTCCGGGTATATGTATTTGATGGATGAAAAGGGACAATTTATAACACATTTTTCACATGGACAGGATGCAACAACCATTGCAAAGATGTTACTAAACTATTTATAGTGATGATTTAAAAGGGGTATTTATGATAGAAATTAAAGAAGGAAATGGCATTACTGGCCAGTCATCTATGCAAGAGTTAATGGATAGATACGCAGCAAAGGAAGACTTGCAAGCCGCCATAAACAATATTGATAAAAGTACTGGCGACCACCAGCGCATATTCTTAATGGGTTGTGGGCGATCAGGAACATGGTTATTAACAGCACTATTTACTACATTTGGTGACTTTTCAATTATTCCCAAAGAAGTCCCGATTCAATATTTCGGCATTATTTCAACGAAAGAAAAAAACCTTTTATTAAAGCGGCATTTTACAAGTTATTGCGAAGTTGAAAATATTCCTGATTCCGTAAAGGTTATTTGGATTGTTAGGCATCCATACGCTGTGTTAACTAGCCATAATCCACACACCAAACTTAAATATCATATCAAACCTTTTAACTTTTTAGGTTGGATGCTTTCTTTACGATATTTAATTGAAACAAACAACGTTGCTCAGATCATACGATATGAAGATTTGGTAACCGATCCTGTTGCCATACAAAATCAAATAGCAAACACATTTAATCTCAACATTATTGCTTCTCCAGATGAAATTACCTCTCGCTTTAAAGCCCCTGAAGAAGCTACAAGTGCTATGCATGGACTCAGAAAAATTGACGCAAAATCAATTAATAAATATTTAGATGACGAGGAAAAAGTTGCATATTTAAAAGAAATTATGCCTCGAGTACATCCTGTATTGGATTGGATGTCAGAAACTTTTGGTTATGATATGCACTTACCGGATTAGTTTATCCTCTCTGTCTCATAATAGGGTTGACCAGAGAACTCACAATAGAACCGCTTCAAGACTTTGTAGAACTCATCCGAACATATCTTGCGGTTGTGCGTAAAAATTGCACACAAATCTTGTCCTTTACAATCATCCTTGCAAAAAGCATGCGCATACATGATGTATGGGTACTGTCTGACCACCCGTATAATATGTTGCTCTTGTTCTTGCGTTAATTTATCTGCAGTACGGATGACTTCAAAAAAGTTATGTAAATTTGACAATAATTCAAAAGCATCACTTTTTTTAGGTGCAAGCTCAAGTGCGGTATTGCCAGATTTTGCTTTTGCATCCAAACACGCACCCCTTAGCAGTAAGTAGATTAGCATTTGACTATTATTACACCTAGCTGCTTCCTGAAGTGGTGTCACGCTTGCTTCAACATCACAAAGATGATCTGCCTCAACAAAGGCAAGCAGCTCTTGATTGTACTGCAAAAAACTATCTAAAACGTCAACATCACCTAGTTCAACAATATTCAAAAATTGCTTTTCGAGTCCTTGTATATCAGCCATCTATATTTCCTTTACAAAAACATAGTTAGCCCCCACACCCTTATATTATAACATAAATAGACACCAGAAGCACAAGAAAACAACCCCATATTCAACCAATAATATAAACTCCACACCTATATATAAATTTTTAGGATCAATTTATTTACCTTGACTGATAGGGTGACCAAGGATAAAAGAACCAGCAAAAATATTACATTTAATCAGTATATTGTTATCTTATGCACCAACATGTTCTTATTATTGATTTTGGCTCTCAAGTAACCCAATTAATCGCAAGAAGAGTTAGGGAGCTGAACATTTATTGCGAAATTCATCCATATCATAAAGTTGATGATGATTTTATTACATCCTTTAATCCTAAGGCTGTTATCTTGTCTGGTGGACCATCCTCAGTGTCTGATGATTTTTCTCCATCACTTCAATGCGATCTCTTTAACAAGCAAATACCCGTATTTGGTATCTGCTATGGGCAACAATTGATGTGTGAATTGTTAGGTGGAAAAGTAGAAAGTTCAAATGAACGTGAATTTGGTCGTTCATTTATTACTATTGAAAAACAATCTCCTATTTGCGAGGGCTTCTGGAGCAAAGGAGATAATTACCAAGTATGGATGAGTCATGGCGATAGAGTGGTATCTATTCCAGATGGATTTGAGGTTATTGCTTCATCCGATAATGCCCCTTTTGCAATGATTGGTCATCATGATAAAAAATGCTACGGTGTACAATTTCACCCTGAGGTAACACACACACCAGATGGCAAACAGCTTATTCGTCACTTTCTTGTAGATATTGCTGGCTGTGCATGCGACTGGGATATGGGTACATTTCTTGATGAAGAAATTGAACGGGTTAGAGAAAAGGTTAAAGATAAAACTGTTATTTGTGGTATTAGTGGTGGCGTT
>CALCTU010000144.1 GCA_937907045.1 uncultured Alphaproteobacteria bacterium | reverse complement strand
GTTTTACCCGCACCAGTAGGACCAATAATGGTAGTGTGCCCCACATCACGAACGTGAAAATTGAAGAAAAATGGTGTACCTGACGTCGTATCCAGTACCGTCACATACTCACCCCAGTGGTTATCTTCCTCCTGACCAGTTGGATAATTATGAAGCGGAGCAAAACTAGCAAGATTAAGTGTATTAATGGTTGCACGCCGCACAGCAAAGTCGGCATTTCCGGGAAGCTGAGCCCAATAACATGGCTCCATATTCACCTTTTCACGTACAGGAATAATACCTGTATTACTAAGCTCGGTCTGAGCCATAGCTAATACATTTTCTAGTGCTTTGGGCGAGTCATCAATACACATTACCGTCATGTGATGCTTACCAAAGCCTATTTTTCCACTCATAGCACTATCAAGTGCTGCGTTAATTTCATAAATTTGTGACACAGCTGCATCATCAGAAGAAATCATACGATTTTGCTGCACTTTCATCTGATTAATTGCACTCTGACGATCAATAAACGAAAAAGACTGAGAAATAATTAACTCAAATGGCATCTGCAAAAACGTATCCATCATAGTAGATGAAGTTTGCTGCGAATATTCTTTAATACTAATAATACCACCAAAACGACTCTTGGTATGCCCAAGCACTTCTACCGAACGACTACCAAAATAAAGGCGGTGCATTGGCAAATAGTCACACAAAGGCATGTTTGGCACTAGCATTTTAGAGTGCTCACCACAATTAACTAAGGTTCCTAAAAATTCAAGAAGTTCCGAAAAAGCACCATTTTTTGTATTCACAACTCCCAACACTTTGGGCTTATAATCCCTTAGCGTGGTAACAATACGCGAGGTCATTTCGTCCAACTCACCATAGGACTCACGCATTCCTGCTTCCCAAAGAGAGGGGTCGGCTTTCTCTTTAATGCGCTGGATAGCATCTTCCATCGCAGTAATACCACCAGCTGAACGAGATTTAATGATCGATACATAAAGATCGTTGGTATAGTTCTTCTTAAATTCATGTTTCTTACGCCACTCATCTTCCAAGTAGCGCGAAAACATATCAGGCATTGGGTTATCTTTTTGGGCTTTACGCGCAAAAACATTTTCACGTCTTCTAACCACATGAAAATATAACGAAATAGAACCAGCACCTATACCCTTGAGAAGAAGATTTCTGATGCTTTTACGAATATCAACATCTTCATCATCAGCAGTCTCAAACGAGAATCCACCAAATTTGACGACTTGCATCAAACTATCATCTTTTAGAAGCACCGTAGAACCGTTCCACATATAGCGGTAGGGAATAAAAAAGGACTCAGAAAATTCCTTCGATGCGGGTTTATACTTGCGTGTACGTTGCCGTTTAAGTTTTAGCATAACTACATTTGTTTATAGCGTTTCTATCACTTTATAAGTTAGTGTCTAGACAATGTAGCAAAAACTGAACTTCAAATATACAACTGTTACCTAACAATTCTTACTCAACGTCAGTCAACCAAAGGCCAAGCCCATAATCAACTAACGAAGTTAATACCCCACATAAACAACCATTACCTATGCACAGACTATTATAGCACCTTTTTCCTTACATTACATCATAAGAATTAGTCATCCCATGATATAGCTTATTTTTACACCGATTGCACTTTTGTACCCTTATCATAAAAAGTTCCATAAAAAGCGGCTCTTTTTGTGAAGGATAATATGCTATGGCATGACAAATTGGCGGCGCACCAAATAAAAAGAAGATATCGTTTGTTTGAATAAAAACGAGCATAACAACCAGGAAATAGCCCATCACTATCACATAACTAACTCCAAAAAACATGGGTGGTCTGGTAAGCCCTAAAAAGAGCATATCCACTTCCAACTCACCAGTTTCGGACATAGATTTCCCCTTCACTTTTGGCGCAAACATATAAGAAAAAAATGCGTAAGTACCATTCTAACAGCCCTTATTGTCATGCACAAGAACAATTTACCCACCTGCCAACACATATATTAAAGACCTCCGCCATGATGCATTTTACAATGAAATAGTAAAGGTCAAGAGCATAGAAACATAAGCATGCTTAGCAGCGGCTGACGGCCATTATCGCTTAGCTATCAGCCACTAACCGCGAATCAAAACACCTGCATTTAGATTCGCGGTGAGTATAGTAAAGGTCTTATTGCATTTTTAAGCTTTTTCGCCTATGATATCGCATACAAAAGCACTCTTGTGAAGCTACAAACACTATGACCAACATTCTTGACTCTATCAATTCTCCTAAAGACCTTGAAAATCTTTCAATGGATCAACTTAAAGCCGTTGCCGACGAAGTCCGCAACCTCACCATTGATGCTGTATCTCGAACAGGTGGACATTTAGGCGCAGGCCTTGGAGTTGTTGAGCTTACCGTTGCGTTACACCATGTATTTGACACCCCAAATGACAAACTAATATGGGATGTAGGTCACCAAACCTATCCGCACAAAATTCTTACAGACCGCAAAAACCAAATCCACACTCTTCGCCAAGAAGGCGGCTTAAGTGGCTTCACAAAACGGTCTGAAAGCCCCTATGATCCCTTTGGAGCTGGGCATAGCTCAACATCCATCTCGGCAGCCTTAGGCATGGCCATTGGAAGAGATCTTAAAAAAGAAAACCACGAAGTCATTGCTGTCATTGGCGATGGCGCGATGAGCGCGGGCATGGCATACGAGGCCATGAACAACGCATCTGAGCTTGGCAGTCGTATTATTGTTATTCTTAATGACAACAAAATGTCTATTGCTCCAGCGGTTGGTGGCCTTAGCCGCCATCTGTCACGACTCATCTCATCACGCCCATACCTCACCTTACGAAGCATGGCAAAAAACGTTACCAAACGCTTACCAGGCAACTTTATTCACAAAGCTGCCAAAAAAGCCGAACAATACACCAAAGATTTTTGGGCTGGAGGCAATTTCTTTGAAGAAATGGGCTTCTATTATGTTGGCCCTGTCAACGGACATGACCTCAGCCAATTGGTACCTATTTTAAATAATATTAAACAAGACCGCAGTGTTGAACACCCTATATTAGTACATGTCGTAACCGAAAAAGGACACGGCATGGACATGCACGACCCAAAAGAAGAAAAACTGCATGCAGTAGGAAAATTTGACGTTAACACAGCAAAACAGTTTAAAAAAGAAACTTCAGCACCAACATACACGAACGTGTTTGCCGAAGAACTTACAAACCAAGCTAAAAATGACGAAACCATCGTTGCCATTACAGCCGCCATGCCCTCAGGAACTGGCTTACAAACCTTTGGAAAAACATTCCCCGAACGCATGTTTGATGTAGGAATTGCAGAACAACATGCAGTCACATACGCCGCAGGCCTGGCATGCGAAGGATTCAAACCCTTTTGCTGTATCTATTCTACATTTTTGCAACGCGCTTATGACCAAATCATCCATGACGTTGCCATTCAGTCATTGCCTGTACGCTTTGCTATTGACAGAGCCGACTTAGTAGGCGAAGACGGACCTACTCACGCAGGTGTATTTGATCCAGCATTTCTAGCAACCTTACCAAATTTTGTTATCATGGCCCCATCCGATGAGGCTGAGCTTCAGCATATGGTAGCCACCTCGCTAACAATTAACGACAAACCATCAGCCATTCGCTATCCCAGAGGAGAAGGCACTGGCATAGCTAGACCTACTGCAGGAGAAGTAATACCCATTGGCAAAAGCAAGGTTGTTCAAAAAGGGCAGTCAATTGCTTTTATTTCATGCGGCACACACCTGCAAGACACACTAAGCGCAGCAGCCTTACTACAAGATCATCATAATATTACAGCAACTGTTATTGACGCACGCTTTATTAAACCAATCGATAAGGACCTTCTCAGAGAAATTGCCAACACCCATACCACCATCATTACCATTGAAGGCAGCTCTATTGGCGGATATGGCGCTCACGCCCTTGATTTTCTTACAAACGAAAAACTCATAGGTGCAACCACTCCACTTCATCATTTTATTAGCCTTCACCATCCTGACTGCTTTATTGATCACGGCAACATCCATAATATGTATGCCAAAGCTGGCATTGACGCCAAATCAATTTATCAATCTGCTGTCGACACCTTAGCGCTTGATTTACATGCTATTGCATCATAGAATGCATCGCATGGAGAACCTATTTATTGTCACTGGAATAATTATTATTGCCTACCTTTTGGTGGCGTTATACCTGTATCTTTTCCAGCGTAAAATTTTATATCTCCCAGACAAAAAACTAGACCCACCTAAGGATTACGGCCTTCAAGGAGTCAAAACCTTAAAACTTACAACCAAAGATAACATCACCTTAACCGCATGGCATTATGATGCCTGTGGCCCCGAACAGCACACCATTGTATATTTTCATGGAAACGCAGCACATTTAGGTGACCGAGCCTATAAATTTAAAGCCTTTATTGAAAAAGGATTTAATGTTATGGCCATCAGTTATCGTGGTTATGGAACCAGCCAAGGAGAGCCAACCGAAGAAGGCATATACACCGATGCCCGCACCGCAATAGATTACCTCACCACTACCAAGCATATACCAAGTCAGCGCCTCATTTATTACGGTGAGTCACTAGGATCTGGCGTAGCCACTCAAATGGCACTTGAACACCCCCCTTATCTTGTTGTTCTAGAGGCTCCCTACACTTCAATTGTCAATATTGCAAAAGAAAAATACCCCTTTATTCCTGCATCACTACTATTGAAAGACCGCTTTGAAACAGACAAAAAAATTGGCCACATCAAAACCGCATTATTAATTTTTCATGGACTTGAAGATAACGTCATTCCGCCTAAGCACGGTACATCGCTTTTTGAGATTGCCAACCATCCAAAACATTTAATATTAAAAGACACAGTAGACCACACCAGTTTTAATGCTGACGAACTTGCTTTTGAAATAGAAAATTTCCTTTCAAAGCTATAATAACCCTGTTCATTCAGTAGCTTAAACATTTTATTCACCAATTATTAATGATATTGTGATATAATTAAGTTAGGTAGCGCTTTAGCATGAGAAATAATTGCCTATGACCAAAACAACTATTGTCATTGACTACAAACCAAAATCGCAGGAGGAAGAAGCTCCCTGCGCAAAAGTCAAGATTTGGGATATGTTTAAATATGGCATGACAACCATATGCCTTATTTATGCTACTATTTTTGCTTACCTTTACTTTAACCAACGTAACATTGTTTTTTTACCCAGCAAAGGCTTGTTGACACCTCAAGCTTATGACTTGGATATCGCGCAAGACATTACCCTCACCACCGACGATAAATTATTACTCACAGCTTGGCATATTAAGGCCGATGAAGATCAAAAAACAATTCTATATTTCCACGGCAATGCAGGCCATATTGGCAACCGAAGCGAAAAATTTAAGACCTTTCATAGACGTGGATTTGGCATCTTTGCTGTCAGTTACAGAGGATTTGGTAACTCTCAAGGAAAACCCACCGAACAAGGCCTCTATACCGATGCCCGCACTGCCATGAATTACTTATTAAACGAGCTAAATCTTAAACCATCCGACATTGTTATTTATGGCGAATCATTAGGCACAGGAGTAGCCGTTCAAATGGCAACCGAATACCATACACACGCCCTGATACTCGAAGCTCCTTACACCTCAATTGTCAATGTGGCAAAACACCGCTATCCTTACCTACCCATTTCGCTTGCCTTAAAAGACAGGTTTGAATCAATTGATAAAATAGGATCAGTCGCCTCACCCATTTTCATTATGCACGGACATAAAGACCGCATTATTCCTATTAGCAATGGCATGGCGTTATTAGAAGCAGCAAAAGCACCCAAGGAAGGGAAATTTTTTGATAATTTTGGCCACCTTAATTTCGATTTTGATGTACTGGCCGATAACACACGTAATTTTGTCGACCGTGCCGGCACTATGCTGGTCACTGAAACCGTCAAAACCAACGCTCAAAACTGATTTTTTAAATCCAAGATCACCCGTTGCAAATAATTCACCCTAACGTCTTTAGGATGAATAACATCACCACAAATAGCCGTAACCTCCAAACGAAACGCCTTTGGAATAAACCTCCACTTAGACTTAAGATACTTCCGCGACAACACACTATTCCACAATCCTTTAAGGGCAATGGGATAAATAGGAACCGGATCACGCTCTATCATCCACTCTATACCCGGCTTAAAACGCCCCAAATTACCTGTATATGTAAGCTGGCCTTCAGGAAAAATGCAAATAACATCACCATTTTCCAGCCCCTTAGAAACCTCATCTAAAGCATGTTTTACCGACTCTTTCTTTGGTAAAATTGGAATAGCTCTATTCAGACACATAAAATAATGAATACCGGGAGTCTTATAGATATATTCATCAATAATAAACCGAACCGGACGCTTACACGCAGCTTGAATAACCACTCCATCAGTGTAAGCAACATGATTTGCAATCAACAAAACCGGACCATGTTCTGGTATCTTATCAAAACCAACAAACTTGGTCCGATATATTATCTTTATAAGCCACCTGGCCATTGTACGATAAAATTTTTCCAAATTCGCCACCTTTCTCATTTGAAGCACCGCAAAATGCACTATACCCAGCTTTTATAATTCACACAAATGGATATAGCCATCACAAATAAAAATGCCTGTATTTTTCATTCACGAACGCTGCAATTAAATTTTAACATCAAATAATGTTATTTTTTACTTGCTCCTAATTCTGAAACTGTCTATACACTTGCGCCATAAGTTTTTATAAGTGTGCCGGCTTAGCTCAGTTGGTAGAGCAGTTGATTTGTAATCATCAGGTCGTCAGTTCGAATCCGACAGCCGGCACCATCTTTTTTAAAATCCCCCCATTTGCAAATATCTTCATATCGTCTCATGCCGTCTCATGAGATCACTTTAACCCTTTATTTTCAATGCCTTCAGAGCAATACATACTACAATTATCTCGACTTATAACATGATCATATCGTCTCATTTTGAACATTGACAGCTCAAGAAGTTAGGGGTACAGTTTTTACACCCATTGCACCTCTCTATCAGAGAGCTTTTCCAAAAACGCAATTTCTACAAATTTCTTTTTCAAAAAACTATATCGAGTACAGATCAATGCCTAATTATAAAGGACTTATAGAGCTATTCAAGAAGCAAGAACCCGTCGCTACTGTGGAAGAATTTAGAAGCTGGTTTAGTGAACACCCAGAAGCTGATGGTAATACACTTATAGATCAAAGTGACTTAGACACTCTGAGTTCTCGGATCCTTCCAAGTAATTTCAACACCCCCTTAATATTGGCTATCAAACTACGACTACCTCCCATTGTGGAATTTCTTTTAAAAGAAAAAAATGCCAACCCTAATTTTTCACATACAGAAAGCGATATTGCCCCAACAAGCGAGGAAAGAGACCCAAAACAAGAAGATGACAGAAGTCCATTAATGCTTGCAGCAGTCATACCCAACCTCGAAATAGTCAAGCTACTCACGGAGCATGGAGCAGAAGTTAACCCCTCCCAACCAGTACATTTTTCATCCAGTCCTCTTATACAAGCATCTTCAAATCCACTACAAGATGAAAAACAAGCTGAAATTGTCACGATACTTTGCAAGAATGGAGCAGACCTAAGCCACAGAGATGAATCTGGTATGACAGCTTTAGGCAGAGCAGTACATAACTCGTTGCCACTTGTCGTAAAAGCACTATTAAAATTCGGCGCTGACCCAAACGAGAAATTTTGTGAAAGCTATCGTTATAGCACTATGTATGAAGACTGCGAGACAACTTTTGATGCAGCAAAATGCAAAGTAGAAACTGACGTAGTATGTAAAGAAAACCCACTCCAAGTACTTAAAGTACTTGAATCCCACCTCAAAAGTAAGCAGCAATCTACTACTTCAGAACAAGGCCCACGTGAATTTATTGATAAGGGTGCAGCTGCAGCGGTTGTAATGCCTCCACCAGCCGGAATAACAAGCCCTAGTTCACAAGCTGCTGCTAGGGGCTAACTCAATTTTATCAAGATTTTTCATGCTTGATTACTAGCAACCTGCCCTATAACCGAACCCACTATAGCAGTAACAGTACCTAAAACCACATGAGTCATCGGCCTTCTATCTGAAGAACTCTCAAATAACCAAAATGCTGATATGGCACCTGCTGACCATCGGGCATTTCGCGCTTCAATATCATAACACGAAGCTCCATAACCACATGCCACTCCTATTACAAAAGCTTTAGTGGCCGTTACAATAAGTGAATCATTTTTTTGATAATTACCCATGACTGGCTAGCCTTCATAAAATTAATTTATTAACACATTCGTGTTATACGCTATATCCCGATTTCAACTGAAATACAATACTGGGCTTAAAAGAAGTTTTCTTGCCATGAGCTATCAAATTTGATACATACAATGTCCATTTTATCGTAGATTAAATTAATTGCCTTATTATGCCTGTATTTCTTCAGAACAATCCAGACGAAACAATTAAAGCTCTTCTTAGAAGGCAAGGCCAAACTCCATTACACAAAGCCGCATTAGATAGAGCAGATATAAGCCAATTTATTAAAGATAATCCACACCTAAATGCAAATGCAAGAGATTGCGATGGCCACACCCCTAGAGATCTAGCATTAAAATTTGCGCAACTAACCATGAATCCGCAAGCAAAACTACAAGCAATAGCTAATGCTGGTATTTTAAAATGGTACGAAATACGCGACAACCTTAAGGACATAGCAAAAACTTCATGCGTTGCCGGCTTTTGGATTGCAGCACAGCATTATGTCGCCCCAATACTTCCTAAAGTAATTGCAGAAGCTACGGGACATGAAACCAACGCTCATTTAATGGTTGACATTAGTGACACTATACTTTCACTATGGATGGTTGTTGCTGCTAGCCAATCCAATAATACCAACCTGATACCAAACTCCGTTGCAATAGCAGTTTTACGCAGCTGGAATGCAGGCCCACTCGCAGGATTAACCGCATTAGGTCGATCTTTGGCATTGCAACTAGCCATCGCTACTGGCCACCAACATGGCGGAAGGTTTGGATCTACATTGGCCATGGCACTTTTTTCAACGGTAATGCAAACGAGTGTTATTGATGGTAATGATCAAGCCACATATATCATTGCCCCCCCCAATTTATGGCATCATTTAAGTTTACACACCACATTTCACATACTCAATACTGCAGCCATGGTTGCTGGATACAGAATTGCAGCTACATTCAGACCCGCACCCACTCCACCCACAACAACGTTTAACTCAGCTGAGGCAGAAAGACATTATCGCAAAGAGCATAGCTTACACATACTATGCTGCCAGCTTGGCGCATTATTTAGCGCTCTGATAACAAACTATGCACTTAGCCACTTACCTGATCATTATTATAACGCACCAGAACATACTCCCGATCCAAGATTCTTCACTCCATTAGCAATCACAACCGCAGCCATCGGCGGATACATACAAGCCAAGACAGACGATAATGGACCTTCATTTCCTACTGCTGGCATCTTAGTTGGCGCATTAACATCCTATGCTTTCCAGACCCTAGTAAAAAACATGATATCCCCTGCTGATGAAGCAGCACCCAATCAGTTTATGATCGCCGATGCTAACGCACCACTAGGCAGCGTAGCTTTTGCAGTAAAGACAACAGCTCAAGCCACACTCTTAATTGCTTTTTTGCGCATAACTAGATGCAGCGGACAAACCTTAGCACAAGCTATGCCACTTGCTATGGTTGGTATACTGGCTGCAACTCACACCACAATGCAAGACTATGACCGCCTAACCACCCCCCCTGAAAACCTTTGTAACCAAGCTACCCTTATTTATGCATGTAATGCAGCAACAGTACTTGCCGCATACTCCGCACTCATAAACAGCAAAGAACCTATTTTGCAAGCCACACACACGGTTTACAACGATATGGTCTGGGCAGCAAATGCATCCCGCGGCTTAGTAAACGATGCCTTCACCCGGGCAGCAAATGCATCCCGCCGCTTAGTAAGCGATGCCTTCACCCGGGCAGCCCAAAACACAATACATATAGCCAATAGCGCACAAGAAGCAGGTAAATACGCTCTCAACCATGATAAAAGCAAAGCATTGGCAGCTGGTACAACAACCATATTAGGGTTAGTAAATAACGCTATGACTGACCATGTAATGGAACAAACATCAGTCTTTGCCGAATATGACCTCACAGACACAACCGGCGCTGCCACAGCTTATGCCACACTATTTACCGCATTACTGGCGATCAACAACCTTCCTGTTATCCAAATGGCAAAACAAAAAGTAGTAAATTCCGCACCAGCAACCATGGTGTCAAATGCTTGCACACAAGCCCTAACATTTGCATATAATGCAGCAACCATAGGCTCAGGCTAAAGGACCATTACACAGCTTCATTATAGGAATTTTGCTCCTTTTTAACCGGACGTTTACCCGTATCCTTAAAATGCGTGCCCACCAAAGCATCAAATTCTTTTTGTGTAAACTGCGGCAATTTCACCGAAGGATTATCTACCCGATGAAGATAAACAACATCAAAAGCACTCGCATAAAAATACTCCTTACCCTCATCAAAACTTCTGGCACGCCCTTTTGATCCAGGGACGGTACTTGTATGTAAAAAAGATTTAATGCATTGGTATATTGCCGTTGGCGTCATATCGATGGACATGAAAAATCTCCTATAACATCATGAACATAAATAGTGTTAGCATATTGACTAAATTCCAACATACACTTAACAAAAATATTTATAGCAAAAATAATACTAAGGGCACAACAAATGAATCATGATTCATGAGCAAAAATTGTTATGTAGTAAAAAAAGAAACGAGTATATTTAAAAAGAATGATGAAAACTACTTGATTCAATATTCGTCTTAGGATATACGTACGCTCCACTGATAATCATTTCCTTTGCGGG
>CALCTU010000143.1 GCA_937907045.1 uncultured Alphaproteobacteria bacterium | reverse complement strand
TCATGAACCTCACCAATTTTGTGAGACTTACCGGTATAATATAAAATACGCTCAGTAGTAGTGGTCTTACCCGCATCAATATGCGCCATAATACCAATGTTACGATACCGGTCGATGGGAGTTAAACGTGCCATAATAATGTGTTCCTGTATTTATAGATAGAATGTTTTAAAAGTTCCGATATTACAAATGACCTACCAGCGATAATGCGAGAATGCTTTATTAGCTTCAGCCATTTTATGGGTATCCTCACGTTTTTTGATGGCAGTTCCGCGCTTTGCAAACGCATCCATAATCTCACCAGCAAGTTTTCCACTGATAACTTTTTCGTTACGCTTACGTGCAGCACCAATTAACCACTTAATAGCTAACGCCTGACGACGATCTGGGCGCACCTCAACAGGAACCTGGTATGTAGCACCACCAACACGACGCGAACGCACTTCAATTTGTGGCTTAACATTATCAAGCGCCTCAAGAAACACCTCTAATGAATCTTGCTTAAGTTTCTTACCAACCTGATCAAGCGCATCATAAAAAGCACCTTCTGCAACTGATTTTTTACCACACTTCATGAAGCAATTAATAAACTTAGATACAACCACGTTACCGTATTTTGCATCGGGTAGAATTTTTCTTTTTACTGCTGCTCTGCGACGCGACATGAAAAGATCTCCTTAAAGATTGTTGTCGACCATTGACACTTAATATTACAAATTTACTATTTAGGACGTTTTGCACCGTATTTAGAACGCCCTTGCTTACGATCCTTCACACCTTGTGTATCAAGCGTACCACGTACGATATGGTAACGCACACCAGGCAAGTCTTTTACACGACCACCACGAATCAGCACCACCGAGTGCTCTTGCAAATTATGCCCCTCACCCGGAATGTAACCAGTCACCTCAAAACCATTGGTTAGACGAATACGAGCCACCTTACGCAATGCCGAGTTCGGCTTTTTAGGTGTTGTGGTATAAACACGCGTACAAACACCACGTTTTTGTGGATTTGCTTCTAGCGCAGGAACTTTATTAATTTTACGCTTTGACTGTCTAGGCTTTCTAACAAGCTGATTAATAGTAGGCATTTGACTAATACATCCTTAAATTTAAAGACCCTCAACAACCCTTGAACAACACAAAGAATTAAGTGTCTAATTTATCTAGTTTTTTCCTTCATTTTAAGTAAGAACACCCCTCCCAAAAGTGGGAACGGGGGCCAAAATGAGGGCGCATACTAATAACACCAACACTTTACGTCAAGAACAAAATGTAGTTTTTTAGCAATTTGCTAAGCAATATCCAAAAACGTCCACCGGTTTCTGGTAAAACGTGCACCTTTGATCGCCTGATTAAATGCTTTTGTTTGCCAACCAATATCTTGAGGCTTGTTTTTTAGACCAACCCTACTGGCAACATCTTCAAGCACGTCAACACAAAGCATTACCTGTTTTATTGCCTTGATATTAGCTTCACTAACCAACGCACATCCCTTTTGAGCAAATAATGCAGCTTTTTCTTCATAGGCTCCTTTGCATGCCTTAAGCTGCTCATCTGACAACAAAGCCTCCAACCCTTGACTATTAAAATCTGGCACAGTGATATGTCTATCAAGTAACTCTTCTACTTGCTTTTGTTGAATTCTTGACATTGCCAAGGTAGTCACTGCAATTTGAATACCATGAGTTAACCTTTGCTTGGCAGAACACCCTGCCATATCTAAAACATGTGCAATCATATGCTCACCACCACTAGCAGGTGCACTGCTACCAGCCAACGTCATACCATACCCAGAGAGCAATAATAATTTTGCTAGTGAAATCATGATGTTTGAGTCACCTTTGAGTAATTTTTCAACATGATCAAAAACATGCATTTCATATGGCAACTGCATCTCAAAAATATCTGAATTATAATGCGTATTGAGTACCACGTGTGATAATAGCCAGTCTGCTTGTGCTGTAGTACGACTTAATGAATCCCCCACCCCACTGGCAATTAAATATGCAGGAGCCTCAAGCAAAATATTGATATCCATCCATATATGCTTTGGCATATGGGCTGACCGTGACACCCTAACCCCATGATCAATGACCGATGCATTAGCCGATAAATAACCATTCATAGACGGCGCAGTTGCAACAATACCATACTCTCCACCAAGCATGAAACTAGCCATTTTTGCAATATCGTTAACCGTACCACTGCCTACTGCCACTATTGCATTCACATTTTGCCCCCGCAACTCCTTAACCAACTTTTCAATAACTTGCATGGACGGCTTAACGTCTTTTGGTAATATTGTGATATTAAGATGGTATAATGCAGCAATATCTTGCGCCATAAGATGAACGGTATTTTCATCACACAAAACATGTGTCTTTTTAGGGTTCCAACCACAAATATCAATATATTTGGAAATATGGCTGCGAATATCACCCATGGTTACGGCACACGGCAGACCATAACACTGACCCGAAGCAGCCTGCCATGCGTTGGTTTGCATTTGTGTAAAAATTCCGTTATCCACAATCATGAACTTTCTTTATTTTTGAAACTTCTTAGCGCAAGTACTTATTTTATAAAATTGATAGTTGCAGCCAAAGCCCTTCACATTTATACACATTTGATTTAGAAGATATGTACTTCATTTAAACGGCACTTGCAGCTTAGCGCTCGCCAAGTTCGCGGCTGCCGGAAGCTATTATTAACCGTCATCTACTTATCACAAATGAAGTTGCGGGCAACTTCATTTGTGATAAGTATATACATACACTAATTATTATTCTCAACCTATAAACTTACGGCAGATCATGAAAGGCTTTAACCACATTGGCACCTGGACACTATACAAAAAAGAAGTCCACCGCTTTGCTAAGGTCTACAACCAAACTCTTCTTGCACCGGTTGTGACCGCATTATTATTTTTGGCGATTTTCAATCTGGCCATTGGAGACAATGTTAAACGCGTTGGAGACGTTCCTTTTGCACAATTCATGGCAGCTGGCCTTATCATGATGGCAGTGGTTCAGAATGCTTTTGCCAACACGTCTTCTTCTTTTACCATGGGAAAAGTGTTGGGTACCATTATTGATTATCTTATGCCCCCTATCTCAGCAGGTGAACTTGCCATTGCCATGGTTGCGGCAGCCATCACCCGTGGATTATGTGTTGGTGTACTCACAGCAATAGCGTTAGCATTTTTTATTGATATTCATGTACACTCGTGGCTACACACATTATTTTACTTATGCTGCGCTAGCACGCTACTAGCTCTACTTGGGTTATTTGCTGGCATTATTGCAGAAACATTCGATCAAATGGCCGCCGTTACTAGCTATGTGATTACCCCGATGGCATTTTTATCTGGTACGTTTTATTCAATTGCCAATCTCCCTGAATTTTGGCAAAAAGTAAGTAGCTACAACCCATTTTTCTATATGATAGATGGATTTCGCTATGGCTTAACCGGGTATCATGACGGCAACCTTACCACAGGTGCTATTGTCTTGGTAGCAACGACACTTGCACTGTGGGCCACAGTATACACCATGTTATTAAAAGGATATCGGGTCAAACAATAGCTCATTGCCTGTTAGCTTTTCTTGACAAGCTATATTATTACACCATAATGTATGCCCTTAAATTTTAACGTTTTTAGTTGAACTGGTCTTTAACCATGACTTCCATTTTACCGGTATATAACCGTAGCACTATTGATATTTCTCACGGTAAAGGTGTGTATGTATATGACACCTCAGGTAAACCTTACCTAGATTTTGTATCAGGTGTGGCGGTTAATTGCTTAGGACATTGTGATGAGCGCCTCATTGAAGTACTTCATGAGCAGTCCAAAAAATTATGGCATATTTCTAATATTTATCAAATTCCTGGATTAGAGAGTTTTGCCAATACATTAACCGATGCTACCTTCGCTGATCAGGTGTTCTTTTGCAACTCTGGCGCCGAAGCCATTGAATGTTGTATAAAAATGGTACGTAAATACCAGGACCACGTGGGAAACCCCGATAAATATCGCATCATCACATTTACTGGAGCATTCCACGGCAGAACATTAGCCGCTATCTGGGCTAGCAAACGTGATGCCATGATGCAAGAAGGATTTGGACCACCGGTTGAAGGCTTTGACAATGTTCCATTTGGTGACATTGAAGCTGTGAAGGCCGCTATTAATAATGAAACGGCTGCTATTTTAGTAGAGCCCATTCAAGGCGACGGCGGCATACGACCATCTGACCCTGCATTCCTAACAGCACTCAGAGAACTTGCCGATGAACATGGCTTGTTACTTTGTTTTGATGAAATTCAGTGTGGCATGGGACGTTCTGGCGAACTCTATGCTTACCAACATTACGGCGTTACTCCAGACATCATGACCAGCGCCAAAGGCATTGGTGGCGGTTTTCCTTTGGGTGCTTGCTTGGCGACTCAACAAGCAGCATCGGGCATGACCTTTGGAACACACGGCTCTACATATGGTGGCAATCCGTTAGCAATGGCAGTGGGTGCTAAGGTTTTATCCATCGTTAACACACCTGAATTTTTGGCTCATGTAAAAGAAGTTGGCCATTACTTACAAACCCAACTCACGTCGCTTGCCAAACAATATCCATCGGTGATTGAGGAAATACGAGGCATGGGACTCATTCAAGGTATCAAATGCAAGCCAAGCAATAAAGAACTCATGCAAGCAGCTGAAAAAGAAGGCCTCTTAATTTGCCCTGCGGCTGACAATGTTTTACGATTTATTCCTCCCCTTATTGTTGAAAAATCTCACATTGACGAAGCCATTTCTAAACTTAATGCCGTTTGTCAAACATTCTCCTAACCTATTAACTTTCTAAGCATATAGTACGATGCCTCACTTCATAGATATCATTGACATTGAGCCAGAAGAATTACACAATATTTTGGATCTGGCACGCAAAATAAAAGAAACGCTTGCAAAGGGTGAGTCATGGCAACCACTTGCGGGCAAACATTTGGCAATGATTTTTGAAAAACCATCCACTCGTACGCGTACTTCGTTTGAGGTTGGCATTAATCAACTTGGCGGCCATGCCATTATTATTCATGCTGAAAATAGCCAACTAGGCAGAGGTGAAACTGTTGCTGATACAGCAGCCACTTTATCCGGCTATGTTGATATTATTATGGCACGGTGTTTTAAACACTCCATGATCGAAGAACTTGCTCACCACGCATCCATTCCTGTCATTAATGGCCTTACTAACAGCAGCCACCCATGCCAAGTAATGGCCGACATCCTAACATTCATTGAACATCGTGGCTCCATTGAAGATAAAAACATTACGTGGCTTGGTGATGGCAATAACATGACTACTTCTTGGATTCATGCTGCCAAACAGCTCAATTTTAACCTTAAAATCGCCACGCCACCATCACTCAAACCTAGTGACGACCTACTTAATTTAACTGACCGAGTTACATGGACAGAAGATCCTCTACAAGCTACAAAAAATAGTGATCTGATTACCACAGATACATGGGTCTCTATGGGAGATGAAAATGCCCAAGAGCGCAAAGACCTGCTTGCCGATTATCAAGTAAATGCAGACATCATGAAGCTTGGTCAGAAAGATGCTCTGTTTATGCATTGCCTCCCTGCTCACAGAGGGGAAGAAGTAACCAATGACGTTATCGATGGCAAGCAGTCTGTTGTATGGGACGAGGCCGAAAATCGACTCCACATTCAAAAAGCCATTATATTATGGTGTTTGAAGCAACTGTAAATTGATCAATTCCGCTGCTCCAATAAATCAAGAGTAGAACTTATTGATCATCGCATTTGTATATGGTAGATTTATTTTTGGAAGTGCGAAACCTCTTGTGGCGCTTGAACAATAATAACATATATTGAAGATATTTGGCATTTATGCGACGTTCTGAATGCGAGGAAATCACCGCTAAGGTTAAGGATGGCACTTATTTTGAAGATGCTAGGGCCTGGTATTTCCAAAAATATGTAGCCGTTATTTCTGAACGCTCTTATTCATTTGTTATTGCCGGTGTTAGCATTTTTTTCCTCTGTATCAGTTTACTTAACATTTCCGAAGTAAATAAAAAACACGAAAAAACACCCTTTATCGTCTATTCCGATGACACCGCCGATTACTATTCAAACCTAATCAATTTAAGTAAAGACAACAAAGGAAGAGAGACCAAAACATCCCCTCAATTGGCAGTTGCCCGTTATTTAATCTCTGATTACGTCAACACACGCGAAGCATACACGCCATCGTTAATGGATAAAGATGAGTACAAAGGAGTTAGACGAAAAATTAAAAGCTCTTCTTCAAAAAATGTACTGAACGAATATAATAATTATATGAACAAAATTAATCCCTATAGCCCGTTTGTGCGCTTTGGGGATAGTAAAGTACGCAACATTGAAATCTTAGCCATAAAAATGCTCACCGACGATCTGGTTTCGGGTAAGGCGAAGGTACTCTTTAGTGCTGCAGTCCGGGATGGCAATGGAGGCACTAAAGATATTGAAAAAACATATTGGGTAGCTGTTGTTAACTACAGACTTCCAGACATTGAACTTATTTCAAAAACAGGCGCTCCACTACGATTTGTTGTGCGCTATTACAAAGCAAAAATGCTCTATACCCAAAAAGAAGCCGATGAGTTGGGTGGCAAAATGTACAATATATTTTTCGATAATGAGAAATGACTATTGCCGCTGTAGCAAAAAGCTCTTATATATAATTTAGGTTACATTACCATTTTCGTAATTTAACATGTTGTGACTTATGCGTATCAGTCGAATTTTATGTTGTTTCTACTTAGCCTTATTGTTACTTCCGTTGCAAGTACATGCTGTTCAGGTGTCTCGCCCTCTACCGGTAGATAGCCGCCTACGCGTGATTACTTATCACCCGGACGGTATCCATAAATATACCGGTTTTTATGAGTATCAAGCCAGTATCTTGTTTGGTGAAGGCGAAGAAATTCAAACAATCTCCATGGGATATCCCAATGGGTGGCAAATGACGCCATCAGGAAGACGTTTGTTTTTAAGGCCCATTGCAGATGATATCAACGACGCCACAACAAATATGCTACTTATTACCAACCGACGCAAGTATCACTTCATCTTAGAGGCTGCAGAAGTAGATGAAGAATATGGCATGAATGATCCAAATTTGGTTTGGGAAACTACTTTTGTTTATCCTGAGGATAACTCAGGCATTATCCAAGAGTCACTCAAATCTGGACCAGATCTTTCTGATCTTACCAAATATAACTTTAATTATACTATCTCAGGATCAAGTTATGTTGCGCCGCTGCGTATCTTTGATGACAAAGAATTCACTTATTTCCAGTTCGAGGACATCAATGCTGAACTACCTGCATTCTTCTTAGTAGATAGTGAAGGTCGTGAAGCACTCATCAACTATCGCATGGAAGGAGACTATGTGGTTATTGAGCGTGTTACTAGTAGGTTTACACTTCGTCATGGCCCAGATGTTGTCTGTGTGTTTAACGAAACCATGGAACACAGAACCAAGGTTGAAGACCCAACTGTTTTTGAAGAAGTAACTGATTCGTTAGGCTTATAAATGTCAGAAGAAAAAAACAACCAACCTTTGGTCAATCAAAGTGCTGACACCTCCTTAGAAGATGATGCTACAAAAGAATATGGCGGACCAAAAGGTGAAGAACCTACACGCTATGGTGACTGGGAGCGTAATGGCCTGTGTAAGGATTTTTAAATGGCCTCCATACGTTTGCACTGTCCATCAACTTTACGCCAAAATCACGTATTAGACCTCAATAAACAACAGGTTCATTATTTATTTCATGTGATGCGCCAGCATACTGGAGACACATTAATCATATTCAACGAAATAGATGGTAACTGGGAAGCAACCATTTCGTCTATCTCAAAAAAAAACTGTCAATTACTGGTAACAAGTCAACTAAGCCCTCCTTTACCTAGCCCCGATATATGGCTGTGCTTTACTCCAGTCAAACAAGCCCCCATGCATTATCTTATCCAAAAAGCAACCGAGTTAGGCGTTAGTAAATTTATACCTGTGATGACCCAACGGTGTATTGTAAAAAACATTAAAACCGACAAATATCAAGCAAATGCCCTGGAAGCTGCAGAACAATCTAACCGTACAGATATTCCTGAAATTGCCTCGCCAACTGATTTACGTTCATTACTTGAATCATGGCCAGCAGACCGTACACTGCTCATGGCAGATGAAACCGGCCACGGAGAAGCACTCCCAACCCTTCTTCACTCACTAGCAGCCAACTCACCGCTTGCACTGCTTATTGGTCCTGAAGGAGGTTTTAGTCCTAAAGAGTTTGAATTATGCACTTCTTATCCCTATATAAAAAGGGTAACTCTGGGCCCACGCATTTTACGAGCCGATACAGCAGCCATATGCGGCCTATCTGTTTGTATAAGCCAAACGGGAGACTGGGAAAAGAAACCCTCATTTAGATGAGCCATAATATGACCTCTATTACGCAACTTCTCACCAAAACCATTGAACATAAACGAGAAGAAATTGATGCATGGTTTAGCAAAACATTTGCTCACACTCCTCCGTTCTTTTACAGTTCAGTTGATATCCGGCACTCTGGCCATAAAATGGCACCTGTTGATACAAATTTATTTCCTGGTGGTTTCAATAACCTCAACGACACCGAACGCAAAACAGCTTCCCATGCTGTGAGCCATTACATTAAATCACACCATCCTAACTTAAAAAGCATCTTGGTAATTGCTGAAAACCATACCAGGAATGCCTATTACTTCGAAAATATTGTGGTACTACGCGATATTATTACAAATGCTGGATTACAGGTCCATTTAAGCAGTTTTGATATGGTTGACGCGGCTGAATCTCTCAATTATCAGTCTGCTTCAGGTACCGAGCTGACACTCGAACCATTTGTTAATGACGGCAGTAAATTGGTTCTTCATAATGGCATTGTCCCAGACTTAATTATTATTAACAACGACATGACCGAGGGACATCCTAATATTCTTGATAATATAAGCCAACCAATTACTCCACCAACTGGATTTGGCTGGTATCAACGTCGTAAAACATCTCATTTTGATAGTTATAACGAACTTGCCAAAGATTTATGTCGTCATATAGATATTGACCCATGGCTAATCAGCACACATTTTTCACGTTGTGGAAAGCTCAATTTTAAAGAACAAACCGGTATTGAATGTATCGCACGCAATGTTGATAAGGTCATTCATCTTATTGGAAAAAAATATGATGAATACGGCATTCAGGAAGATCCTTATGTATTTATCAAATCAGACCAGGGTACATATGGTATGGGCATTATGACTGCCAAAAGCGGTAGTGATGTCTTATCACTTAACAAAAATACTCGCAAAAAAATGAATGCTATCAAAGGTGGAACCACAAATACTGAAGTCATTATTCAAGAAGGCATTCCAACCATTGATACGGTAGAAGGAAACCCAGCCGAACCAATGCTTTATGTTATTGGCCATGAACCTGTGGGCTGCATGTATCGCGTCAATACAAAACAAGATCATTTTGGAAACCTCAACAGCACTGGTATGACTTTCACATCCGTTGCCTACCATCACAGCAACAACCAATTCTGCCAATCTTTGGGGCTAGTAGCAAAACTAGCCAGCTATGCTGCTGCGTGGGAGTGTTATGCTGCAGATTATAGTATTTAATCTAACGCTTTATTAAGAATCAACACCTGATAACCCAAGGTTGATATTTTTTTCCTTTACTTGGAAATTATTCACAGATAACTTGCAAAGAACCTCTCTCATCATTGGAATATATACAGGTCAGCACATGAGGTATCTTCAAAGCAACTTAGTCGCCTTTATCCTTATCATTACCACTTCAGCGTTTGCACAAACCGATATTATAGAAGATAGCACTAACGTTTCTCCTCCAGAAAAAAAAATCGGCCGGCAAGTACATGCTAGTAATATATACGAAGCATGCCGAAGGTACTTTACTAAATCATTTAATAACCGAGAAATGATTGCTCGCCAAAGCATTTGTAATGGCTTCTTTTTTGGAGTTGGTAGCACATTATTGGTTCTTCAACATCAGCATGGCGCAGATACCGGCATGTGCCTTCCAAAGGACCTCAGTACCACAGATGTTGCCCGTGTATTTTTAAATTTACATCGCTTATATGGAAGCAAACTAGATAACGTACCACCCACAGACGCATTATATATGGGGCTTAGAAAAACCTATCCGTGCCCTGAACTAAATGAAGATGTCATCTCCATCCCAGCCACTCCCTAATTTGAAAGAAAATAGTATTACGTATCGTTTCTTTCAAATTGCTGGATAGCCAACTCATCCATGGCCTGTGTGTCTTTTCTTGATTGCTCCAAAGCCTCTTCTTGACGTTTTTGCTCAAGTAGCTGCTCATATTTTTTTATCGTAGTATATTCTTTGGTTATAATTGCGCGGGTTTGATTCATACGCTCTTGTAATTGTTGCTTAGCCAATGCAATATAATCTTTTTTTTCATTTACCTGAGCTTGATACGCACCAAATGTCATAGAAAAACCTGGCTCTTTACTGACAACTTCACATTGCTGCTGGTACTGGGCCTGCAATGCTACTAAACTTTCATCTAATATATTATATTCCTGCTGTAACTTGGCTAAAGCAGCCTGATGTTTGTCTAATATATGCTGGTGTACATCAATCAATGTGGTTAGTGTTTTCATGATATCACATTACGCTCCTGCCACCACATTATCTTGAAAACGCGCTTCAGGACTTAATATCGCAGCCAGACGCTCATAACCTTCTTGTAGCGTTGTATGTTCATCTGGAGCTTGCTTTAGAAACTCCTCTAATGCATCATGATATCCAACAGCCTCGTCCACTGCTGCATCCGAACCTACCTGATACGCGCCAATTCTGATCAACTCTTGCATATCACTATACGTCGACAACAAGCTTCTTGCTCTATTTACCAATTCATTTTGTTGCTGGTCATTACACGCAGGCATTGTTCGGGAAATACTTTTTAAAATATTTACCGCCGGAAATCTTCCACGCTGCGCAATAGACCGATCTAATACAATATGACCATCTAAAATACCACGCACCGCATCTGAAATTGGCTCATTATGGTCGTCCCCTTCCACTAACACACTAAATATTCCTGTGATACTTCCTTTCCCCATACCAGGTCCAGCACGCTCCAGTAATTTTGGCAATTCAGCAAACACAGTGGGTGTATAGCCTTTGGTAGTGGGCGGCTCTCCGGCAGATAGGCCAATTTCACGCTGTGCCATTGCAAAACGAGTAACACTATCCATCATGCATAATACATCCTCACCTTGATCTCGGAAATACTCTGCTACAGCCATAGTTGTATATGCCGCTTGCCGACGCATAAGCGCTGACTCATCGCCAGTTGCTACCACTACAACTGCTTGCTTGAGACCTTCTTCACCAAGGTAATCTTGCAAAAATTCTTGCACCTCCCTACCCCTTTCACCAATCAGTCCAATGACTTTCACTGAACTTTGTGAATATTTGGTAAGCATTGAGATGAGCATGGACTTACCCACACCGGAACCGGCAAAAATACCCATACGCTGTCCCTTACAACAAGTTGTAAAGGTATTAATACTACGGACACCTAGGTCAATTTTTTCTTCAACGCGTTCACGCAAATGAGATGGTGGTGGTGAACTTTTAAATAAATAGCGCTTTTTACCACGTGGTAAATTACCTTTCTGATCAATAGGAAGCGCCATGGCATCGATAACACGTCCTTTCCAGGCAGACGAAGGATAAATAGCCGACTCATCATCCACCAACCAGACTTTGCATCCCATACCAATGCCTTCTACACCTGAAAATGGCATCAGTAATACAGACGTATCGCTAAATCCAACAACTTCGGCTACTACAAACCGATCTTGACGCGTAATAATATTGCACCGAGAACCAATACTAACGACCTTCTCTAAACCAGAGCACTCAATTAGTAATCCCTTTACTCCTGTTACACGCCCATAAAAATGAACGGTAGGTAATCTTGAGATTTCTTCTTTTAAATAATCAACTTTGTCCATAATGCCATGTATATAAAATACTCACATTTTATCTTCAAGTTAGCATACTGCCATGCCCACCTCTATATTGCAACCTCAAGAAAACAAAGCAATCATATCTACAGAAAATAATAGTGACCTCCACCTTAGGATTACTTAATGACAATAAAAATACAATTATTAGTGTACTTTGTTGTAAGATGTGTTATGTATGTTTGGGTATTTGAGTAGGATCTCTATTAAATATTCATTAAGTTTATTACCTATGTGTTAAGTTTTTCTTGCTTTTTTATTAAAAAGGATGCAGAATCATATAGACGATAGACCTTTTTGGATAACTTTTGAGAATTTTTTACTGCAGGGGGCACTTAGCGCATGCGTGTATTACTTGTCGAAGACGACACAGCAACTGCAAGATCTATTGAACTTGCACTAGCATCAGAGGGCATTGTTTGTGATGTCGCTCAACTAGGCGAAGAAGGCCTTGAAATTGGAAAAATCTATGATTACGACATCATTATTCTGGACCTTATGTTACCAGATATTGACGGCTACGAGGTTTTATTACGCCTTCGCTCCGCTAAAGTAAAAGTGCCTATTCTTATTTTATCAGGCCTTTCTAGCACTGATCAAAAAATCAAAGGCCTCGGATTTGGCGCCGATGATTATCTTACCAAGCCATTTAACCGCGGCGAACTTATTGCACGCATTCAAGCCATTGTGCGTCGCTCCAAAGGTCATTCTGAATCGGTTATTGAAATTGGCAATCACATCACCATTAACTTAGACAGCCGTACGGTTGATGCTAATGGCAAGCCAATTCACTTAACAAGCAAAGAATATGGCATATTAGAGCTGCTCGCCTTGCGCAAAGGATCACTTCTGACCAAAGAAATTTTCCTAAACCACTTATATGGTGGCATTGACGAGCCAGATCTAAAAATTATTGACGTATTTGTGTGCAAGCTTCGCAAGAAACTAGCCGAGTCCACTGGTGGTATCAATTACATTGAAACCGTTTGGGGACGTGGCTATATTTTGCGAGACGAAGAGTCAGAAGAAGTTGCAGTTACAGAAAAACAAGGCGCAAAGTCTTCTTCTTAGCCTTACCTACGGCTACCACGAGATGGTGATAATTGTTCAGCGGCAGCACCTTGCAGATCAAGTGCAGCAGCACTAGCATCGTTGTTGGCACGATTTTGCTCCTTAGCACGCCGTTCATAGATCTCCCCAAGGGTGCGATCAGAGGCACGCATCTTATCAAGCTCTGCAACCCTTTGATCTATAAGAACTCTAGATAACCTAACAATTCCTAAGTTAAAAGGCTCTACTTGTAAGCCTGGATTCATCCAAGCAGGATCTTCATTATATGGATTTTTTTCTACTTCCTGCTTCACAATAAATGCCAACTCTTTAACAGAACGAACACCTCTTACAAGTTCATGTGCATTATTTATATTTACATTGTATCGGCGTAAATCACCTATGGCTACTAATGTAAACTCTGTAAACCAGTCTGAATCAACATCTTCTTGCTTGAAACCAGCCTCCAAACCTCTCTCTTTTAAGCTTTTCATATTTTCGCCTTATATTAAATTCGTTGTAGTCACAACACCATCCATATATGCCTGATTAACAGGCAAAAAACTGACGCAATTATACACAAAAACTCACAAAAGATAAAGTAAAATATGGCTATTTAACAGGTAACCGACTGCCAAACACTCCTGTTCCTACCCTTACTGACGTTGCACCTTGTGCAATGGCCTCTTTGAAATCCGAACTCATTCCCATACTCATTTTATCAAGCCGGTAGCGTGCAGCTAATTGCTTTAGCAGTGCAAAATGAAGACTTGGGTCTTCGTTTTTAGGAGGAATACACATTAACCCTACAATTATAAGGCCTTGAGCAGTAGCATAAGTCAATAACGACTCAAGCTCATCTATACTCACCCCAGACTTTTGCTCTTCTTGGCCGGTATTGACCTGAATATAACATGGACATTGGCAACCATGCTTAACAAGACTATCCACCAATTTTTTTCGATCCACTGTTTCAATCACATCCGCAATACTAAGTGCATCCTTCACTTTGTTAGTTTGCAATGGACCTATCAAATGAAGCTCAATATCAGGATAAGAGGCTTTTAGGTCAGGCCATTTTTCAAGCATCTCTTGCACTCGGTTTTCGCCAAAAATACGGTGCCCCGCCTCTAATGCTTCTTGTATTTTTTTTACCGGTTGGTATTTACTTACCGCAATAAGGTCAATATCATTGCCAGGCAATTGGTAATGTTTTTTTGTTTGCCTAATTGTTTCAGCAATATGCTTAAGGTTTGTCGCAATATCCATTCTATTCATCCAGTTTCATCAAGGGATATCACCATAAAACAGCTCTACACATCAGCGCAAGCATTAAAACAACGCCACGCCCCTGACATGGCACTTCCTGAGCTTATTTTTATAACCAATCGCCATGTCATTGACGATCCCATCACCGTTATCCAAAACACTCCTTATCCAATATTGGTTATTATTAGAGATTACGACCACCCACAACGACCAAAATATGCCGCATCCATTGCCGCTGCATGTATTAACCGGCAATATCCCTTTTTGATTGCTGGCGACGAAGCCTTGGCATTGCAGCTATCTGCTCACGGTATTCATGCACACCAGCATATGCAAAACAATCATACCATCGCTCAGCTTAGAGACAAACACCCTCAATGGATCATCACCGCATCATGTCACCACGATTCTGACATCAACGCCATCAATAAACTTCCTGTGGATGCCATATTATTGAGTCCTTTATTTTCAACAAAAAGCCACCCCAAAACTCCACCACTTGGAATAGATAAATTTAATCGTTTATCGCAGCAAATTCAGCATCCAGTTTATGCCCTTGGTGGTATTGACACAGCCAAAAACCAACCGCTTAATCAACTGCACGCCAGTGGTATTGCAGGCATATCATGCTACTGCTCATTCTTGTTGCAATAATACAACAAAGAGCATGGAATAACACCCTCAAGTCTAAGGTCATTTCTTACTATTACTTGATAGTTCACTCCAACATGGTTCACAATATACGCTGAACACTAGGCTTGAATTTATAATTAATAAATTTCAAAGGAATGGATTAAACCCATGAAAAAAATTCTATTAGCAACTTCTGCTATCGGACTACTAGCCAGCGCACAAGCGCTAGCAGGTTCTCCTTCTGTTACCATTGGTGGTTATTCTGACTTTCAAGTTGGCTCAAACGACCAAGCTGGTACATTTGATAGCTCTAAGCGTGATACTCGTTTTCGTCAAGAAAATGAAATTCACATCTCTGCAAAAGGTAAAACAGATAGCGGCCTAGGCTATGGTGCGCATATCGAACTTTTTGCTGACACTAACTTCGATGATGACTCTGGTGCTAGCGGCACTACTGAAAATGGCAACGCCGAAAAAGCTTACCTATACGTTGAAAGCGGCTTTGGTCGTTTAGAGCTTGGCTCTAACGGCGACGCAGCTGACGCTCTTCGTGTTGATGCATCTACTTTTGCACGTGCAACAGGTGGTGTTGGTGGTGACTGGTACCGCTATGTAGAGCTAGACAACAACCCAGGAACTGGCTCTCATACAGCTGGTAATGGCGCTCTTTTCTATGCTGTACCTGGACTTCCAACAGCTATGAACCCAGATGATATTCTTTCTGGCACCTACAAAGACCGTGCTTATGCCAACAAAATCACTTACTACTCTCCGCGTGTAGAGGGTGCTCAACTTGGCGTATCATTCACTCCAGATCAAGGCGACAAGGGTAACAACAAAACTAACAGCGAATATTCTGCTGCGGGAGTACTTACTGCTCCAGATTTTGAAAATGTGTGGAATATTGGTTTAAATTACCAAGGCGAGATCGAAGACATCGCTATTGAAGCTTCTGCTACTGCAGAATGGGGTGAGTCTCAGGCTCCTTCAGCTGGAACTGCTTCTGCCAATGATGACCTTTCTGCTTATGCCTTAGGTTTAAATTTATCTCATGCTGGCGTAACCGTGGGTGGTTCTTATGCATCTGTAGACGAATTTGGTCATGTTAAAACTGCTGGAACTGAAGCTAGCTACTATACATTGGGTGCCGCTTATGAAAACGGACCATTCGGTGCTTCTGTAACTTACTTAAGTTCTGAAATTGAAAATTCTGCTGGTGCTACTCTTACTAGTACGGATACTGAGCTAACCAATTTATCAATTGGTGCTGACTACCAGTTGGCTCCTGGCTTGGTTCCTTACGTAGAAGTTAGTTTCTTCGAAACTGACGATGGTAGCGCAACTACTACTACCGACAATGATGGATCTGTATTCATCTTAGGTACCGAAGTAAGCTTCTAGTATTATTTACTAGTCGTTACTACGATTACATAAAGTGGCCACATATATAATGATGTGGCCACTTTTTTCTTTACAGCACCTAGTCAAGCACTTATGTTTTGGCATTATGATACGAAAATTATTAATGACTGTAAGTGCGTGCTCAGCACTTGTGCTTTCCGGGTGTTCTTCGCTTGATGTCAAAGACGACAAGCTTTATCCTGGTACACAAGAAGAGCAACGCAGAGAAAAAATTGGTAGCCTTACTGGACAAGGCGGGTTTAACTTATTTGGCGGTAATAGCGAAAAAAGTGATGACTCTGGCCCATCCGTAGGCATAGGCATTAACAGCTATCTATGGCGGGCAAGCCTGGATACTCTTTCTTTTATGCCGCTTGCATCTGCAGATCCTTTTGGTGGCGTTTTAATTACCGACTGGTATGAAAACCCTGATGCTCGCGGTGAACGTTTTAAAATGACGGTCACTATTTTATCGCGCAAGCTCAGCTCGGACGCCGTGAAAGTAGCGGTCTTTAAACAAAAATACTCACGAAAACATGGCTGGCAGGACCAGAAAGTTGTTGGCAATGTAGCACGCGACCTAGAAGATAAAATTCTTACACGCGCGCGTCAGCTTCGTGTCTCTAAATCAACATCGTAACCCTCTTATACTACACGGTTTACTATGACCGCTCATTCGATACCCAATTATCATTTCCGCGAGGCAGAACCTCGCTGGCAACAAGCCTGGGATGAAGCAAAATTGTTTGCTACAAATAATAATCAGTCAGATGACAAGCCGCATTATTATGTTCTAGAAATGTTTCCTTACCCGTCTGGACGCATTCATATGGGGCACCTGAGAAATTATACCATTGGAGATGTGGTCGCACGATTTAAACTTGCCAGAGGATTTGAAGTTCTTCATCCGATGGGATGGGACGCCTTTGGCCTTCCAGCTGAAAATGCAGCAATTGAACGAGGCGTTCACCCTGAAAGCTGGACATTAACAAATATCAATGAAATGCGCGACCAACTTAAAATGATTGGCTTTTCATATGATTGGGACCGTGAAGTAGCAACATGCTTGCCTGACTATTATAAGCATGAACAACGCATGTTTCTTGAGTTCTTAGAACATGGCTTGGCCTATCAAAAAGAAGCATTAGTTAACTGGGACCCTGTGGACCACACGGTTCTTGCCAATGAACAAGTGGTTGATGGCCGTGGTTGGCGATCCGGTGCCATTGTAGAGCGCAAGAAACTCAAGCAATGGTTCTTAAAAATCACTCATTTTGCAGACGACTTACTTGAAGGTCTTGATACACTTAACGACTGGCCAGAAAAAGTTCGTATTATGCAAGAAAAATGGATTGGTAAATCCAGTGGTTTAACATTTGACTTTGCAATTAAAGACCGTGATGACACACTACAAGTATATACCACGCGCCCCGATACTATTTTTGGTGCATCATTTTGTGCTATCTCTCCCAATCATCCGCTAGCTATTGAAATTGCCCAAAACAATCCCGATGCTGCAGCCTTTATTGAGTCTTGTAATAAAATGGGTATGGCCGAAGAAATTATTGAAAAAACCGAGAAACAAGGTTTTGATACCGGCCTCAAAGTAATCCACCCATTTGATGATAGCTGGGAAATACCACTATATATTGCTAATTTTGTACTCATGGAATACGGAACTGGTGCCATTTTTGCATGTCCTGCACATGATCAACGTGACCTTGATTTTGCTCGCAAATATGACTTACCGGTCACAGTGGTCATTGCCCCTGAAGGTGATGCGTCATTTACAGTAGATACCCAAGCATATACTGGTCCTGGATCGCTCATCAACTCTGAATTTCTTAATGGCATGGCTTTAGATCAGGCCAAAGAAGAAGTTATTTCGCGTATGGAAAAAACGGGCCAAGGAGAACGTAACACCCATTATCGCCTACGTGACTGGGGAGTATCGCGCCAACGTTATTGGGGCTGCCCTATTCCAATTATTTACTGCACGCAGTGTGGTACTGTACCTGTACCAATAGATCAATTGCCTGTAGAATTACCAAAAGATGTTGATTTATCACAGGCTGGCAATCCATTGGAGCGTCATCCAACTTTTAAGCACACTTCTTGTCCCACATGTGGTAATGACGCAACACGAGAAACCGACACGTTTGATACTTTTTTTGAATCTTCTTGGTACTTTGCGCGATATATTACGCCTACCTCAGAAAATGGTGTTGAGAAACAACCATGCAATACGTGGTTGCCCGTAGACCAATATATTGGCGGCGTAGAGCATGCGGTTCTTCATTTGCTTTACGCGCGATTTTTCACTTACGCGTTAGAATATTGTGGCCGCATTGATCAAAAAGAACCTTTTAAAGGACTACTGACCCAAGGCATGGTGTGCCATGAAACATACAAAGACAGTGACGGCAATTGGATTACCCCAGACAATATTAAAAAACAAGGTGACGGATTTGTTACGCTTGATACTGGCAAACCAGTAACCGTTGGACGCTCACAAAAAATGAGTAAATCTAAAAAGAACACGGTAGATCCAGTAGCTATTGTTGATGCCTATGGCGCAGATACAGCACGAATTTTTATGATGTCCGACAGCCCGCCTGAACGTGATCTAGAATGGTCTGATGCCGGCATTGAAGGTGCTTGGCGTTTTGTGAACCGGGTATGGCGCTGGATCATGAGCCACAAAGACAATATCAACACTCATTATACTGTTCCTGAAGCATTATCTAAAGAGCAATTAGCGCTTCGTAAGCTTACTCACCAAACCATTGCCAACGTCACAGAAGATATTGAAAATTTTAGACTCAACAAATCAATTGCACGTGTACGTGAATTAATTAATGCGGCCAGTAAGTTTGAACCTGCATCAGATGAAGACATTGCTGTATTAAGCGAAACCATTGAAGCAGTCATCAAATTACTACAGCCTATGGCACCTCACTTATGCGAAGAACTGTGGAGTCAACTTGGGTTTGAAGGGTTTGTTTGCAAGGCTCCATGGCCAGTAGAAAATAAAGCTCTTTTGGTAGACGACACCATTACCATTGCCGTTCAGCTTAATGGCAAAGTTAAGGCTACTATTGACATTGCCAAGGACCAAGATAAAAACACTACCCAAGAGCAAGCTCTTGCTTGCCCGCAAGTTCAAAATGCGTTACAAGGGAAAGATGTAAAGAAAGTCATTGTGGTCCCAAATAAAATTGTCAATGTTGTGGTATAAAACACTAGTAACTGGATTATTGATAAGCGCTATGGCTGTGCTGACAAGCTGTGGCCTTACGCCTATTCACGGCAATAACAGCACGTATAACCACAAATTATCCTCTATTGCCATTAACACACCGCATTCACGCCAAGGGCAATTATTCTCGCAAACATTGTCTGATTTAATCGACAATAACACATCAACAAATACGTTGTACCGCCTAGAAGTTTCACTTGATACCGACGAAGTAGGCCTTGCCATCCAAAGCGACCGTACAGTCACGCGTTTTAGAACCATTATAACGGCCAACTATAAACTTATTGATACTGCCAACCAATCTATTATTCGCCAAGGATCACTTAAACGTGAAAATGGGTATGATAAAACAGACTCAGAATATGCAACCTATATTGCAAAACAACAAGCCATCGAAAATACCATTACCGCATTGGCCCGAGACTTCAGACCTTTGCTTGCATCTGCCGTAGCACAATGAAAATTCAACCCGCCCAAGCCGATAGTTTTTGTCAAAAACCAGACAACTCTGTAAATGGTGTACTTGTTTATGGCCCTGATAATGGTTTAACAAGCATCCGCATGCGCAAGCTATCCAGAGCCATTGTTGCTGATCCCAAAGACCCTTTCCTAATTACACATCTTGTATTTAAAGACATTAAGAAAGATCCGGCGTTATTAACCGACAATCTTAATGCCATGTGCCTAACCGGAGGTCGGCGACTGATTATTATTGATGGTGTGGATGGCACCATCACCCCTACCTTAAAGTCAATCATCAAAGACTATACCGGCCAGCATATGTTACTATTGACTGCCGGCGACTTAGCAGCCTCATCTGCACTGAGAAAACTCTTTGAAACACAAAAACACCTAGCAGCAATTGCCTGTTACAAAGACGATGTTGCCACAATCAGGCGTGTTATTATGGACACCCTTAAAACCAATAACATGAATGCTACATCCGAAGCTATTGACCTACTGTCACACCGTTTTAGTGGTGATCGCTTGGTGGTATTAAGTGAGCTTGAAAAACTCATGCTCTACAAAAACTTTAACGGCACTATCAACGCAGAAGATGTTGATACCTGTATCACAGATAACGTAGAAATGTCTTTGGATGCACTTTGCCATGCTTGTGCTAATGCCGATGCTAAGCATATTGATCACGCATTATCACGTGCACTATCAGAAAATATTGCCCCCATCACCATTATTCGTACACTAAGTTATTATTTTATGCGCCTGCATATTGCACGTTCTCATATGGATGCAGGAGCATCCAGTGACCAAGCCATTTCACAACTCAAACCACCGGTATTTTTTAAGCACAAGGCGTTATTTAAGCAGCATATTAGCAAATTATCGCGGCCATCAATCAGTATGATGCTCAAAAAGCTCGCTGACTTGGAAGACCAATGTAAGTTTGGACAAATAAATCCAGAACTATTATTGCAGCATTTTCTTAACCTTGCTCCACGAGCCATCTATGCACGTAGCTAGAACTGTTTCTGAACTTCACGCTCTTACTAGCAAGAAAAAACATATTGGGTTTGTACCTACCATGGGCGCCTTGCACGATGGACATCTGTCACTTATACATATTGCACAACAAAAAAGTGATATGGTGGTTGCCAGTATCTTTGTTAATAAAACCCAATTTGCAGCACATGAGGACCTTGCTACCTACCCACGGCAAGAACAAACTGACCTTGAATTACTTGAAGCCAACGGTACTGACATTGTCTACCTTCCCTCTGATGAACTCATGTATCCAGATGGTTTCTCAACCAGCATTGATATTGGCCCCATTGGCAGCTGGCTAGAAGGTCAACCCAGGCCACATTTTTTTGGTGGCGTATGTCTTATTGTTACCAAGTTGCTCATGCAAGTAATGCCAACAATTGCTGTATTTGGTGAGAAAGACTACCAACAATTATTGATTATTCAAAAACTTGTACGCGAACTTAACATTCCCACTTCCATTATTGGAGGTCCTATTTTACGAGATGCTGATGGCCTGGCAATGTCTTCTCGTAACCAGTATTTAAATAAAAAACAACGTGCTATCGCCCCTTCATTATTTGCTTGCCTAACCAACTTAAGTAACACCATTGATTTATCTAATTATCACCAACAACTTACCCAACACCAAGCCAAGCTCATTGAAGCAGGCTTTGATAGTGTTGATTACCTTGAGCTCAGAGATGCTGACACGTTAGAGCCAATTAACGACACAACCGAGCATTATCGCTTGCTTGGTGCTGCACGTCTTGACAATACAAGGCTTATTGATAATTTAATGTGTCTTGGCAATTAATTTTAATGCCACTTATAAAAAACTCGATTTTAGATCCTTAGGCAGTGTTTAAATAATTGTGACATCTTCTTGGTCGTATTCACCAATAAGAGTAAGATACACAGTATCAACAGGACCTGCTACCGCTGAATCTGAAAGTGCAATGTCAGTATTACCATCTTCGTTGACGGACCAATCGATAACAAGGCTGCCCAAAAGACCACTGATATTTGAAAAATCAAGACTATCGTGATCAGTTTCAAAATTTTCAATGATACGCTGCCCTTGAAAGTCAGTATCTATATTCCCGGTAAATACAAACTGATCTTCACCTGTTCCACCATTTAACAAAAGCTGGTTTGTTCCTAAACCCAATTCTTCTAATTGATTAATGGTAATCACGTCATTACCCGCGCCGGTACTAACATGCGTTATTGTTTCAGAATCAATTGCAGTATCAGTATCTGTGTTATAAATAAATACCTGATCATTGCCGCTACCTGAAAGAATAGTATCACCTTCTTTGGCATAGATCATATCATCGCCAACACCCGTAACAACCAGATTACTTGTTTTATCAACTGATGTAGCAACCGGGTCTACCGCAGTATAAACGCCATCTTGATCAAAACTTCCTACGGTAGCTACCTTATCGTCACCGTTACTGGTGAACACAAAATTTCGTCCTTGATTTGCATTAATAGTAGCGTCCGCAAGTCCAAGCACCACTATATGGTCATTACCTTGACCTGCATCCACAAACATACTTGCATCAAATGAACCTGCCGTAAGATTCACCACATCATTACCTCGACCTGCCATGATCACATCTTTACCATTACCAACTCCAGTATGGTTAATGGTGTCATTACCCGATCCTGCATTCACAAAAAGATTGCCGCTCACCGTAATCGATTCAAGTTGGTCAGCACCTGAGCCAAGCTCAACGGTGTTATCACCAACGCCAATTAACGATACTTCATCGTTACCACCGTCTGATCTAATAATATTACTACCACCATGAACATCTATAATGTCACGGCCACCGGATATAGTATATATAATGTCATTACCACCTCCTAAAGACCGTACCACGTTTTCTCCGCCAAGGTCATAAACAATATTATTGCCACCATTAAGGGTAATGTGATCCCGATTATACCCCGAATAGATAAAATCGTTACCTAAGCCAGATTCAAAAACCGCCTTTTTACTATGATCAAAGCTCATTAGAAAATCAGGTGAATTAGTACCATCTACTTGCTGCACATCATCAGCTACAAATACACTTAGCTGTATATCGCTACCATTGGTTAACACTTTAAAGTCAAAGAAATCATAATTATCCTCAACAGTAATATTACCGGCACTACCTGATATTGATGCCGTATCAGCATCAATAATGGTAAAAATGCCTTCTGATGATAATGATTGAGTTCTATCACCATCTTGGACATCCAAATGAATCGTACTATTACCAAAAAGATTCACGCTACCAGTAGTAATACCAACCGATTCACCCTTGGTATTTAGTGAAAGATCTAAACTAGCACCATTGCCAATGCTTGTAAAATCATCCACATTGATTTGATTTTTACCGATACTCGCATGACCCGAAAGCACAAAATCGCCACTGATTTGCAAATCGTTGTCTTCGCCCGAAATAATCAATGCAGCACCATTATCTACTGTAACTTTAGAGGCTTGCAATAAACCATCATGGGTAAGGCTAGCGCCATCTTGAATTTGGATAAAATCAGCATAGATAGACTGACTATGAGATGAATCCCCTTCAACAAATCTCACTTCTTGAAGAGCCATGTCAGACTCACCAATATTTCCAGATATAGTAGTGCCCTGGTTAAAAATCAACTCGCCAGTTCTGTCGGTGTTTGTAGTCACGTTAGCAAAAAAGGACAAAGGCCCAGCTTGTGTTTCTTGTCCAATAATTAAGGTTGTATCCGATGTTTCAAATGTCACATTTCTAGAAAATAATGAACCATGCACATTTGTGATATTCGTACCAAAGGCACCCGATAATGTCACCGAAGTAAGCCATAATGAAGTTTCACCAATACTTCCAGTCACCGTTACACTTCCAAACGTACCAAAGATACCTGTATTGTCGGTACTGGTTGTTAAATTAGCATCAATAATATTACCACCGGTTATCTGGAGTGCACTATTAGCACCACTAAAATTAACCGTTTGCGCTGCCACAGAAGTTGTCAATGTCAGTCCTGTAGTCTCACCAATTGTCACCATTTGTAGCTTTCTATCGGGCGTACCCAAGCCATATGAACTGTCAGGAGCACCCGTTAATAACGTTGTTCCGGATATAAAATCAACCCTACCACTATTAGGCGAAGTAGGAAAAAATCGTGTATGAAGCTCTACATCAAAAAAGCCACCATCGGCACCTTCAATGGCATCAACCGTGACAACACCTCCTAAGCTTAGTTCATAACCATCTGAATCAATGATGTCGGATGTAATAACAAGCGGATCAGTACTATTGACTATTGGCATAATAATATTTCCCTTCTTTGCTAATTTATTAATCGTGAACCAACCCAAAGGGCTTTTTTATTTACGATTAATATAGACCTTATGATCATTTTTTATTTTACGTTATCGCTTTGGTTTTAGCATAAATCGCAATCTTGCGCAAATAAAAGCAGCCACCAAGCATCACTTGATGGCCACAGACCATTATTTTAAGCTATATGCAAAAAAACAGTATTATACCAAAATAGTTGCCTCAGTAAGGTCATGCTCTCCAATGAGGGTAAGTAATGTTTTATCAACTTCAACATAATGAAGCCAACCACCAGGAAAGGCTGCTTCTATTGTATAAGATTTAAAGGTAACCTCTGTGTTTCCTTCATCAGTAACAAATGATCCTATTTCTCCTAAAGAACCATAACCGTCTACCGTGAATCCTTCTAGGTTGGTAAAATCAAGAGTATCTTCTAGAGCATTAAAATCATGAATTACATAATTAGCAAAAAGATCTGACGGTATATTATTAGGTAAACCTCCAAATTCAAACGTATCTTCACCTTCTCCGCCAAAAATATTCACTGTTGATTGAGTTCTCTTGAAGTTAGAAAGTGCATTAACCTCTGCTCCAACAATAATAGTATCATCACCATCTCCACCATGAATATAAGAAGTTAAGCTAGAAGACTCAAAGTGACCAATGTCGTGAAGTCTAATGACATCATCACCATATCCGGCAAAAACAAAATCACCTTCTTTAGCATCCACTACATCATTACCTTTATCAGTGTAGATAAAGTTATATTGCTCTTGGCCATAAAAACCTAAATTTATCGTTTTTACATAATCATCACCACTTCCAGTAAAGACAACATTTTTACCTTCTGATGCATCAATTATGTAGTTAGCTTTATCGTTCATGGCATGAACCACATCGCTTCCTTGACCAAGTCTTATGTCATATTCAGAAGAATCGGAACTATAGGTAGCTTTAAAATTATCATCACCATCACCCAGATCAAAACTAGCATTTCCTTCTGCAATGTATAAACTAACACTGTCATTGCCAGATCCCATATTAGCATAAGTATCACTTAAACCCTCAAGAACCAGACTTAAATTATCATCACCAGAACCTGCAAATATTATTTTCTGGCCGCCAAAATAACTGTAGATACTGTCATCACCTGCTCCGGTAGATACGTAATCACTACCATCACCTGTGAGTATAAAAACGCCCTCACTT
>CALCTU010000142.1 GCA_937907045.1 uncultured Alphaproteobacteria bacterium | reverse complement strand
TACATCTTTTTTGAATAGTCAGCAAGTTTATAAGACTGATTTAAGATATAATCATGAGGTGTTCTTTAATGAGCGTTATCCTTTTAAGCGACAAGTATTTTTTAGAGGCGTTCATTCACGCTATAACTTGCGCATTTTGATAGTTTGGGTCACTAGTCACACCCATGACAAACTTTACCAATCAAACTGCCCTTGCAACAAAGCGCATGAGGGAACTGTTTTCAGAAACCCCATTGTTACGAAATGACCATCTGTCAGCATTATACAAGGCTGATATTTGGCTAAAGCGCGAAGATTTATCACCGGTACGATCTTACAAATTGCGTGGCGCATATAATGCGATGAGCAAGGCAGTAGACAAACAAATTTTCGTTTGTGCTAGCGCTGGAAACCACGCTCAAGGAGTTTCTTTTGTATGTCGCCATATGAAGAAAAACGGTGTTATATTCATGCCAGTAACGACACCTCAGCAAAAGATTAGTAAGACCAAAATGTTTGGTGGAGAATGGGTCGAAGTTCGTCTTGTTGGTGACTATTTTGATGATACTTTGACTGCTAGCCAGACTTATTGTGGTGAGGTCGGCGGCCATTTTTTGTCGCCCTTTGATGACCTAGATGTAATTGAGGGCCAAGCAACGGTCACATATGAAATGATAGATCAATTAGGCGGTGCACCGGATATTTTTGTGGTGCCAGTAGGCGGTGGAGGTTTGTCTTCGTCCGCTCGCCGTCTTTTAAGCGAAATGGCACCGGAAACAGAAATATTTTTTGTAGAGCCCTCAGGTGGGAAAAGCCTTGTTGCTGCTTTAGTCGCCGGCCAACCTACCAAGATTAAAAAAATAGATACTTTTGTTGATGGCGCTGCTGTAGCAAAAATTGGAAAACATACATTTAAGTTTCTGAAGGGTATTGACGTAGATCATGTTCTAGCAGTTCCGGAGGATCGGATTTGTACCACAATATTAGAAATGCTTAATATTGAAGGTATTGTTTTGGAGCCTGCTGGGGCGTTGGCTTTAGATGCCTTAAAAGACATTCGTCACAAAATCAAAGGTAAGAAAGTTGTTTGTGTTTCTTCAGGTGGAAACTTTGATTTCGAAAGATTGCCAGAGGTAAAAGAGCGTGCCCAACGGTTTTCGGGAGTAAAAAAGTATTTTATTTT
>CALCTU010000141.1 GCA_937907045.1 uncultured Alphaproteobacteria bacterium | reverse complement strand
TGTGTTCTCTATCATCAAGGCTAATTTCTACTTTATCACTGTTAAATCCTGCTTCATCAGTGATATTTAAGGAAAGCAAGCGTTGGCGTATGGCCTCGGTAATATCTGTACCCTCGGCAATAATTCTAAAATCTGGTGTTACCACGCTATTAATCCCATAGTCTTATAATCTCTTCACTTTCTGGTAGTTCAATATCAGGAAGGGTAATAATGATATTGGAAGGCAAAATCTCACCATGATCGGCTAGACCTGGGTTAGCTTCTAAAACCGCCTCAACGGCTTCTGCTTGCCTTCCGTAATGTTTCCAGCAAATCCAATCGATCATGTCACCTTCGCTTGTGCGATATTCTGGCATGATTAATCATCTCCATATTTTGAAAGTGTCAGGTTAAATGTAATTTTGCGAGGAACACCGCCTTTAGTAAAAATTTCCTGTATTTCCTCTATTTGTTCTATAACCCAATTCCCCCAAACATCACCTAAGCCATCAGTCAATTTAAGCGGTTTTCCTGTATTTGCTGTTTCCTTCATTGCAGATATTTGATTTAAACCACCTTTAAAATGAGGGTAGATAATACCATCAAGTTCTATCTGCTCTTTTCCACGCCCTACATATTGCATTGCTGGGTCATGACTAAGACGATCTTGTGACTGCCAGCGATATTCAACACTGCGGCGTAACTGTTGATACGCCGCAGTATCTAGGGCAAAAATATAACCGCCCAGGTTCATCATTGTTGTTGTCATGCTATGCTACTCCTGGCACTTGGTCGAATAATGCGCCGCGTGATTGAGCTTTAATTCGCCTTATCACTTCGTCAGCAATTTGCTTAACACTTTGCCCTTCAGCAGCATGAACATTGAAATTAAAGCTATTATGATAAGTGTTGTTTTCTACCGGACTACCAATAGGAAGATTTGATACATCAGCAAAAGCAGGTTGTAACCCGCTATTGATGGTATTTGCAGAAACATTAGCCTCAACATCACCACCACCAAACAAAAAGCCAAATAATGAACCTATTGCTTTAAAAGGTGCGCTGATTACATCCCATATTTTGCCGACAAAGGCAGCGAATTTTTCCCAAACTGGCTTTATTGGCTCCCAGAGTTTTAAAAATGTTTCCTTTACCTTTTGCCAATTTGCTACTACTAGCCCAGCAACTAACGCTATCCCGCTAATAATTAAGCCAATAGGGTTAGTCAGCATTGCAACCGTCAAAGCTCTAAGGCCACCAATCACAATAGGAATAGCACGAGTAGCAAGAGACACTAAGCTAACTGCAAAGGCCGTGACCATACCGCCTATTGCAAGTAACTTCATGCGTCCAGCCGTAATTAACGATATCGCGTTTAATAATCTCAAACGTGTAGACGCAATCAAAGCCGCAGCATTTAGCCCTAAGAGCTTTGCTTTTACCAAAGATACAACAAGTGATAACTTACCCCACATTACAGCTAGCACCTTTGCAAACGCTAATGCTTTTAGTCTTGTAGCTGTTATCAATGATGTAATATTGAACGCTTTAAAACTTACATTACTTAATAGTGCTTGTATTCGCATTTTAAGCAAAGCACCACGTACTAATTCAGCACCGCCTTTTACAAATGTCCATGCAAACACAACACCAATAGAAGTAATTTTTAAGGCAATTAAGCTAAGTACAGTGCCAAAAATAACGCTTGTAGCTATAGGAAAAGCATCAACTAATTGTGATAAACCAAGAGCCATGCCAGCAATTGATTTAACAACAAAATTCACACCAGGTTTTACCCTGTCACCAATTTTAATACCTAATTCATTAAATGCGTTTTTTAGCAAGGTTAGTTTATTGGCTGTTGTATTAGATCGGTTTTCAAATTCTTTTTGCATTGAGTTTAGTCTTTTCAATGAACCATCAGATTTTTTTTCAGTAAGTGCGGCTAATGCTTTTTTATAAACTCCTAATTTTCCTGCTATTAAAGAAATATCATCTACATATTCTTGTCCAAATAGATCAAACAAAATCCCCGCACGGTCTTGTTTCTCAACTTTAGAAACAGTCTCAAAAAATGAAAGTAGTGCCCCTTCTGCATCTTGGCCGATTGATTCTTTTAATTCTGAAGCTGATAATCCAAGGGCTTCTAGCCCAGCCTGAAACTTAGGACTTTGTTTTTCCGCAGTATTTAACTTAACTAATAAAGCGTTAATGGCCGTACCTGCCTGTTGTGGCGGTTTACCCAAAGCAATAAATGTATCAGCAAGTGCCGCTACACTTTCAGGCTTTAAACCGAAATCACCTGCGGGGCCTCCGACTCGTAATAAAGCTTTTGTAATATCCTGTGCTGTTGCTGCTGTATTGTCTGAAAGATGATTAAGTACATCACCAAAATCTTTCATTTTTTCAACAGGAATATCAAACACATTTGACAATGTACCCATTGCTTGCCCTGCTTCTTCAGCAGATATTTCAAATGCTGTAGACATTTTTGCCGCAGTATCCGTGAAGGCTGTTATATCTTTTGTTGCTACACCTAATTGTGCTCCTTTTGCTGCAATAGTAGCTAATTCATCAGCAGTTTTCGGTATAAAGCGAGTCATGGCTATTAGCTCACCTCTTAACTTTTCTGTAACCTTGGCCGCACTTTCTTCATCTTCAGGAACCCTCAAAACTTTTTTTACATCAGCAAAAGCACTTTCAAAATCAATTGATGCTTTCAATGGCGCACCTATAGCCGCACCTAAAGCAATCATATCAAGTGCTTGTCCACGCAATTCAGATCGCTTATTTAAAATACTTTGCCTTCTTGCTATGCTTGCATTAAGCATTTTATATTTTGTACGCAACTTATCAGCAGATGTACCTAATTTTGTTTGTTCAGCAACAAGTCCTTTTGAACTAACAGAGGTAAGTTTTAATTCATTTTTAAGTTTGCCTAATTCATTACGTTTTCTTTTTAATGCTTCTCGGGCTTTGTTTGCTGCGGCCTGGGCGCGACCAAAATTAGCACGCATTTGTTTTGTTGGCTTATCTGTTTTTTGCATCTCAAGCCGTAATTGATATACTCTATTTTCGGCTTGAGCCAGACGATCACTAGCGCTTTTTACATCATCACGCAGTTTATTAAAGCTACTAAGCCCTTTAGCTCGTGTTTCCAGCTTCTTCATACTGTCACCAAGACGTACTAATTGCTTGGAGCCATCGGAAAACGCAGATTTAAAACTGCCAGCAAGAGCCGCACCGATATTTACCTGTACTGTGTGGTTTTTTGTCATTTACAAACTTTAATATTAAAAAAATCAGGTAAGAGGCGTTGTAACATTTGAGTGCCGCCTCTCTTTTTTATTGTTGGTTGCTGACTTTTTTTGCCGCTTGCATCCAAAGTATGAACTCATCTAAATCCATATCAATGTATTGCTGAACACCCCCGCCAGTAAAATGAGCAATTGACACTACAGCTAATCGGAGGTCTGCGGGGTTACTTCTAAAAAATCTGCAAATATTCCTTGAATTTTAGCATAATCGGCTAAATCTAACTCTTCAATTACAGCGGGTTCAACTTCAGCTAAACTAGCAATCATCATAATTTCTTTTTCCGCTTCAGTTTTTTTCATACGCTCAACTATTAGTCTGTCACGTACTTTCGGACGGCGGATATTAAGCTGTTCGTATGTTGAATTATTTATCGTTATAGGTTCTATAAGTTTAATAGTTTGCATCGGTTAATCTCCCTTTTGTTTCTTAGATTCTTTTTGTAGTTCTTTGGTTTTTTCTGGTACTAGTTTTTCTTTTGCTACATCGTCTGGTGTTTTGGTATCAGGTGCTTTTTTAGGCCAACCGTTACGCCTTGCCTTGTAAGCGTCTCTATAGAGATTTTTTCTTACAATATACTGATCTAATATTTTGCTGGAATAACCAGATTCTTTACTAAGTGATTCACCTTGCTTATAAATAAGCTCTCCTTCCTTTGGGGCTAAAAAATCAGGCTCATCTTTTAAAAACTCATCTAAGGGATAAGAAAATTCTTCAATATGCACTGTTTTATCTGCTACTTTAAATATACTTTTCATAATGTTTGCCTTTTTTTAATATAAAAAAGCCCTAATAAAGGAGGGCTTTCATCAGTTTAATGGAAGGATTAATTTTATATGCCTATAGCATCACGGACAGATTTAAGATGATCTACACCGTTAATCACTCTCACCATGCTTTCAGCATTGATTTCAATAAGTTCTTCGCTGTTAATAGATAATTTATAATTGCGAACAGCTACCATACATTTTAACGTTGCTTTATCGCCCGCTTTCCATGTACCAGCATCTAACTCACGAAAAGAACCTTCAAGATTTATAACTACAGGTTCAGCTTCGCCATCTGCCTGTATAGCTCCCCGCAATGTCATTTTTATAGCTTGACCATCTATTAAGCCAAACAGTTTAAATAATGAAGGGTCATACTCCGCAAATGTTAATTCGCATTCTAATTTTTCCATGCCTAGATCGACCTCGATCGGCAAATCCATGCCGCCCGCGCGATGTTCTTCGGTTTTTATAGTAAGCTTAGGTAAAACTATTTCATCCACTTTGCCAGCAAAGCCTTTATTGTCTACAAAAGCACTAAAATTTTTTAATATTTTCGGTATCATTTTAAAAAATCTCCTCTATGTAATCGTTGACTAAATGGCTTTTAAAAGTGATATGTTCGGCGGGGTAAGGAGGTGTAAAATCAAAGTCAAAATAGACCTTACCTTGCGAAATATTAGCAGGAGTATTTAACTCTGGGTCTGCGTAACATCTACCTCCCAGGATTGCGCCTAACGCTCTCAAAGTTGCTAAATAAGAATTTACACCCTCGGTAACGTCTTCAATATATGTTTTAGTGATATTATTATCGACCGCCCACAAATGAGCACGCAACAGACTATCATTAATAATGTCAGCAGTACGCCGCACTGAAAGAAAAGCCCATTTTGGGTCACTTGAACATGTGCGATTACCCCAAAGTCTATAACCATCTTGTCTTATAATTGTAGCAACTTCATTTTCGTTTAAATGATTTGCTCTTGCGTTTGTATCACCAAGCGTAAAATCAATAGGCCGTTCTGTTCCGATTATGCCGTTTATGTTCCGATTTGAAGGCGACCACCAAAAACCTCTTTCATTGTCAGTTTTAGTAACCACACCTGCAACCCGCGCACTTGAAGGCTGGGTAATAACACTATCTGTTTGGGTATCAAATATTTTTACAAACGGGTCTATCACATACACCCTGGGACTTCCAAAGTCATTTCTATACGTGATTGCGGCTGCATCGTTGGAATTGGGAGCATCCCCTATGATAATTGCTCTTAATCGTTCTGCAATTCCGATTAATTCAGCAACAACGGGGTTAGCATTACCACCAGGGCGTTGATGTGTAAAGCCTGGTGCTATTAAAATGCGTGGACTAACATGTACCACACTTTCAGCACCTAAGAAAGCTTGTACGCCTTCATATTGGCCTGTATCCATATCAACACCACCTATAATATTGCCTATGGTTTCGTCTTCATCTGTACCTTCTTCAACACGAATAACTACAACTAATGCACCCGCTTGATCGAAAATAGCATCTATCGCACTTGGCAATGTTCCGTTAGCACCTAATTTGGCTGCTTCTATTCTACTACCAGCAATTAATACAGGGGTGTTGATTGGAAATGCCGCCGTATCCGCAGAAGGAGCCGTACCGATTAAACCAATGATAGATGATTTTACTGTTCTGATTGGGCGCGGGCCTGTGTCTATCTCCACGACCTCAACACCGTGCAAAAAATGTTCTGGCATGGCTAGGTTTCCTTTATAAATTATTGATTTCCAGGCATAAAAACCCCCACAAAGGCAATGCCCTGTGAGATTCAATTATGCTTCTGGTGATGGTTTACTTAGAGTGTGGCAACAGTCGCTTCAACGTCCAACTCCCAAGCAGCAAGATCGTTTTCTAAATCGGTTAAGGTAGTGCTATTTTGGATAATATCGTCAGCTTTATCCTCGCACGCTTCCAATGCGCCAAGAGCTATATCTTTAGCATCCATTTCAGCCTTGATTAAGTTTGCCATAGCTTCAACCGTAATAGATCGAACTGTAGCAAGTTCACCAAGAATCTGATTATCTAAAGCATCAATAGGCTGGCTAGCAGCAACAGCTGCTAAAACACGCTCTGCTGATCGTGCTTGAGTTTCATAACCTTTGCTTTTGCCATTAGAATAACCTGCATATGTATCACGATAACCGTTAAGAACACGCCTCACATTGCTAATCGCTGTTTCTTTAGCAGTAACAAGCTGTAGTGTTTCATTCTCGGCGGCAGTTTCTTCTCTTACCGTATCATCAGGATCGCGGCGATAACGCTTTGTAGAATCAAAGTCTCCTGGCGCGTTCTCCCACTCTTCACCTGCAGGTTTTGAAGGTTTTGTATTTACTTCGACTTGTACGCCGTTTTCATCAAATCTTATATAAGTAGGCATAATATTTTACTCCTATAATTAAATTAGTTCCAAAGTTGATAAGTATTAGTTAGGCCAGCACCACCGCGTTGCCACGCTTTCAATGTTCTTTCAACATCGACCTCCAAACCAGAGGTTAAGAAATTGCTGCGGAAATTATAGATGTACCAATGTTCAAAGAAACTATACATGCTGGATGGTGAAGCAAAATAATAGCCAGAAGTATACAACACTAATGCAATCGTTTTATTAGCAGGAATTGTAACACTTACAGATTGTCCACCAAAATTATCGGTACTACTTGTATAGTTATATATATTGTTCCAACTAATACTTGATATACTGGCTTTATTTTGGTTGGTATTATTTGGTGTACCTACATGTACCGCTGCGCCTTCATACCCTGAACTCCAATAAGATGAACCACCAAAATAAAATGTGCGTGTCATACTGGAACCAGTAGTATTTTTTACAAAAACTACTCCCAACATTGCATTAGGATATTGGTACTGGTTAGAGCTATTAGCATATTTTTCGTTCTTTTCCCTATGGATAAAGCTGCCGTTATTTCCTTGTAGGAAATGTAAGGTGGGCTGGCGTTGCCAACCAATATAATCAGTACTCCAATTGTTAAATCCTGTAAGTACTTTAAAAAGATCATCTTGGCTGTTGCTATACCACTGTCCTAATTGAGAGGTAAAGTCACCATACCCCCAGCTATAATCATGGTTTCTGCTTAAAATACCAAAAATGAAAGGTAATGAATCTGGTTCTATTGCCAATCCATCAGCAGAAGCATTATTGATTTCTGTTAGAATAGTAGAACCGCCTGGAATATCATTAATTGCATCTAAATTAGCTTGAACAGCATTAACCTCTGTCATAATGGTAGATTCGTCTGGCACATCATTAATATCAGCAAAGGCAGCACCAGCAGCAGTTACCGCTGCCACTTGTGTTGTTCCTTCGGCGTTAATATCTGTAACATAGCCTGTTTTTGCTGTACCCATTTCTGATAAATGAGAGTCTTTAGCTGTGACCATATCGCTCAAAGCGTTAATTTTGGTTGTATTGAACTCATCCAGCGTATCCGTTTTAGCCGTATCGATCATGCTTAGGGCGTGAGTTTCCGCATCAGTCATACTAGATAGATGTGCGGTTGCTGCAGCGATAAGTTCTTGCAGCTTATCATCAGTTAAGGCCACAACATCAAGTATTGTACCTTGCCCTGCCATATTTTGAACAGATTTAGACAGATAGGCTAGCTGTTCTGGTGTTGCTTCAGTTGTAAGTTCGGCAAGGCGGTCATTCAATGCTTCAACTGCGGTTTTTAATAAAGTTGGTGTAGGCATGATTTTAACTCCATAATTCAATTGTTGATTCAAGATTTTGCTTGGCTTGGTCATTCCAAATCTCGTTTACATCCTCATCAATGGATGTAAGCGCATTGCGTATACGAACTACATCGGAAGACGCAACATTGTCAGGATGTGGTAATTCATAACCGCGTGTAGATACATCATTTGGCATAATACTTTCCTTGTATTGGTCAGGTTATAATGACACGCAAAGCGCGAACTCTAGGGCGATATAAAGGATTGCCCGTTATGGTTAAACGCACTCTCGTATCATTAGCCGTAAAGCCTGTTAAAATATGTGTACGTTCTTCCCATTCATCGCCTACAGGTTTACCAGAATCTAAAGCGACACTTTGCCAATCGCTGTTATCATCCTCTACCTCTACAAGAACATTAGCTAAACCTGGCAGTAACGCTTCGTATGTAATTGTTGCTTTGACGTTTACACCTGCTGGAATTGCACGAGTAACATAATCGGCACTTTCCGACATATTACCAAGTATGGCCTGTAAGCCTGGAAACATAACAGGACTGCGTAAATCTGAACCTCTAAGCACTGCTTTTACATTCACATCACCATTTAGGCGTTCACGTAGAGCTAAAGGCTGATCGTCAGAGATACGAGTTTCAACGCCTTGGTCATCTGTTAATACAATCTCAACATCTGTATCAACGGCTGGCCTTTCAATATTGGCAAGTGCAATCACATCTGAAACGTCGGTAACGTTAATGTTACCAAGATCAATAGTTTTCGTTGTGGCCGTAAATTTTGCACCAAGTAATCTAAATGTTAAATCTCGGTCTTGGTGTGGTGTCCAGGTGCTAGCGTTAGAAGATGAAAGTAAAACACCAACTTGAAACGGTTGAGATGTTACCCACCTTTGAGCAATTGCATCATACTTGCCAAGCTCGGCAATTCTAACGGCTGTATCTGCTGCATCTGTTAAGATAACAAGCGCATATTCTCTACCAGGTTCTAACCAAACAGGCGGCCATGTAATGCGGGTGCTTTGTGCTCCAAGGTTAATATCGTCAGGCTGTATATGTGCTTCTGCGATTACTTCCTGATTGGGAATGCCAACAGTTGTTTCTCTAATTTGAACAACAACTTTTTTGTCTCCTCGATCTGTAAACCAAAGATCAACACCGCCAACATGCCGCCCTAACTGCAAGGTAAATGTTTGCGCCAGTGGGTCAAACCTACGAAGTACAACAGTTGTTTGTTGCTGCTGTACTTCTGTTACTGTGGTTACTCTACGGCGTTCCTCTGTGGTGATAACACCACGCGCGGTATAAGTCGAATCTCCATAACTACCCTGATCTCCGATAAATTGTACTAATTTAGTACCTACTGGAATATTAGGCGGTACAGAAAATTGACCTGTAATTTTGCCGTTTGCATCTGCGACTAATGCCATATCAAAATCTCCTATACTTCAATTGGCGTTACCTCTACGCCGTCAAAGAGCATGGTTTGTAGCTCTTCACCTGGTTCAAAACCTTCAATTTCAAACTGCTGCGGCACTTCACGCATAAATTCTAAATTACGGGTACTAGATGAAAGTACCTCGCTTGATTCGGATTGCTGCACAGACAGCAATACGTTTCTTGTAGTACGTGATTGTACAGTTGTTCTTACACCACCTCCGACAATGGTTGTGCGTGTAAGTGGGCTTGTGAAACGGCTAAACCTACGAGTAATCGGGCTTGACCATGTTGTTTCAATATCTGTCCAACGATCAATAGCTAATTTCAAGCGAACCTTAGCAGGAACAGGCGAAAATGCTTGATAAGGGTTAACTTTCATGTCTCCCGTTCTAAGCTCTTGAGTCAAAATAGGCTCAAGGTCAAAATCTAATGTAAAAGCGTCAACTTCTCTTGCTGCTTCTGCGATTTCTGCGGCAATAGGTAAACTTAACTCACCATCAACAATAGATGCAGTTTGCGGCTCGCCTTGATCTCTCATGTCATCATCAAAAAATGGGTCAACAAAGATTCCCAATTTTGCAGACGGCTCTTGAGAATTAGCATCATTACGCAATCTTTCTTGAGCAACCAGGCTATACAAATCATGGATAGACTCACGCATAGCTTCAATATCACTCATAGGGATAGCGTGAATTGCACTACTTGTTGTTTTCGCTGGTTCATCTGTTAGCCATAACTGTTCAATAAATGCTATGTCGAGCTGGTCATCAGGTGAACGGGGAACCGAAGGGCGCCAGGGATGCGCCAAACCTTTAACTCGTCTTACAGTACCTTCCTGGTCAATGGTAATCAGGTCAAAGCGCGGCATTTTCCACTGATAATCAACTAATATCAATGTGCCTTCAACTGCACCAGAAATTTCAAAACCTGTATCATCTAAATTTACAGGGTCTAATTGCTCACGGTAACGATATGTTACATCATAGCTTGAGCCTGGTGCTGGCTCATTTCCTGCAGGAGACCAATTAACATCACCTGCGGTTAGGCGGTAATCTGCATTAATATCAAAAGTGGTTGCTCCTTGTGTGACTTCTACAATTTCAAGCACTGATTCATCAGGCAATGGGTCAGTAGCACCAGTAAAAGCACCGTGCGTAATAGTAACGCTGCGCTCTGCGGTAATATCAACCCGATTTATTACATGAATAGGGCTATTATTGGTATTAAGGCGCATGACACCACCGTCGCCTGGCTGAAATGTATGCGGCTCTGACTCAATTGTTGCTATGTCTGGGTCTTCAGGAAAACGAACACGCAAGCCATAAGATAATTCAATTTCAAAACCGTTTACATGTGCTTTACCTTCAGCAATAACAAAAATCTGTTCGCTATTATCATTTTCAAGAAATCGGACTTTTAAACCAGATACCACATAAGAACCATTAGAATCTCTATCATATCTAGCTAAACCAGCCGTTATAGCGTCTGATTGGGGAGGTGGAGCCTGAATAATCAAAACACCATTCTCTACATTGTAAACAGGGTAAAACTCGCCGTCTCCATCTGGTGTAATACCTTCTGCTTCAAATCCCCATGTAAGAGTTACTTGTAAACGTGCTGCGCCTGGCTCTTGATAATTACGTGTACCAACGGCGGGGTCACGTAGTCCAGGGTCTTCAAGCTCTGTAACAGTGATTTCTTTGTAATATACACCTATGCGAACGCTTGCATTAGTCGGAACAGTAAAACTTGCATCTCCAACAGTACGAACCGTGCCGCGTAAATATATTTTGCCTGGTTCAATAGTCGTTTCGCCAGTGTCAGGGTCAACAACAATTGCCGCGCCTTCAATTACATCACCGTCACCGAAAAGAGCATCGCCAACGCTACGTAATTTTTGTAATGAATTTTCTTGAATCTCATTTAGCTCAGCCGATTGCAGACCACGCCCAGATAAAAACATAGTACGGTCGTAATTTTTAGATGGGCTATATCTGTTATAATATGTTTGTAATGTCATAGTTATTTTCCTTTTAGAATGTAACTACAAATGAAAAGGTTTCACGAGTTGCCGCCGTTCTTACAAGCGGTACGGTATGCTCAAGTACAAGTAAAATGCCTGGGTCTATAATATCTGCCCCTTGAAAATATTCTTGTCCTGCGGGTAGATTCCCATCAAGCAAAGTGCTAACCATTATTCCAAGCTCGCGTATAATTTCACCTGGCGAATCTTCAAAATCAAAGGTAAAGCGCATATGTAGATTATTTGTAGGTTCTTCAACGGCGGTAAATCTCCCTGTTGGAGTTATTAAATCGCCTTGCTCGTCAGGAACACAAAACACCACTTCGTCAACAACACGTCTTCCAACTTCATTTTGAAGACTTGTAGCGGTAATATCTTCTGGAGGAGTATCTACAATATAATTAACATTTACCATATCGTTTACTCCGATTGCGCCTGTTGGAATACGGGTAATAATTCCTGTTACACTATCAACGGAATAATCAATTGTGGCAGTATAAGTAGTTTGCTCATCTTGGCTTTTAACAACTACATCTTTAATATAAGTTTGCGTTAAATCAATTTGGTCATTGGCAAAAGTAAAATCTCCTGCGCGGTCATCTTCCCAATCGCTATTACCATTGCCCCAGGCGAGATGAATTGGTTGTGATTTTATAGATGCGGCCATTGCTGCGCGGCCTGATTGTGTAAGGATAGCCATAATTTATATCTCTTTTGGTTAAATTGATTTCATAAAAAATCCCGCCTGGGCGAACCATGACGGGATCAATTGACTTAAATTATTGTTACAATTATTGCATTTCTTGGCTATGCACCGTCTCTATATTTGGAGGCATGGCATTCCACGGTTGGTTTAAATGCTGGTAGCCATGCCAGCCATCCATGAAAGTATAAGCACTTTCACACCCTAAAAATTCTTTTTCAATAATAGGTGTTTCTGTTACTCCATCACTTCCCAAGACGTTAGCATAATGCTTGCTGTCACCAGTCACACCGTTAATAGTTTGATCGTCAAACGGTTCTGGATAACCATTTAACCATTGCCTATTGGTTGTGCGTCCAATGACATTATCGGCATCGTTCCAAGGACGGTTTAGGTGCTTGTGATCGTGCCAACCATCAACCCCTAAATATTCGCTTTCCTGTAGCAAATCCCTAAGCATTATCGGGGATTCGTCCGAGGTTACGCTATCTATTATAGCGGCTGCGGTATATTCACTTAACGTAACCGCGCAGTGAATTTCTTGCTCAGTAAATTGTTCTGATTTACTGATTAAAAATCTTGTCCAGGATTCAGCATCAATGTGGTTTGCAGCACCGCCAACCCCAGGATATAAAGGGTTACTCGTTATATCCTTTTCAAGAATTGGTTTTGTGGACGTTCCAATAGCATTATCGACCAAGGCAGTTGTAAAATATTCACTACAACCTTTGCTGCTATGTACAGCTTGCCCGTCAATTTCCACAAATTTACCTTTGCGGAATTTCTCAACAATTTTGTCAATAACATTATCGGTGTTATTCCAAGGTCTATCTAAATGCTGATAGCCATGCCAGCCATCAGCGCCTAAATAATTACCTTTACCAATTATATCTTTTAATATAATCGGCTTGTTAACTGCGTTATCGCCGCCTCGGTCAACTTCATAAAATGCTTCAACATGTGAAATTGCATCATATGTTATCTGATCGGTAAACGGTTCTGGCTCTCCACTTAGAAATCTATCAATGATATTATCAACAATATTTTTTGTATTGTTCCAGGGTCTATCAAGATGTCTATGATCGTGCCAATCGTCAACTCCTAAATAACTACCCTCACCAATTGCACTTTTTATAATGATCGGCTTTGATGAAGGTACGCTATGTTTTCTATCCGACAAGTGAGGCCAAATAATATGCTCATCATACCTTGTTATAAATTCGTAATGTTTACTACCAGCAATAACTTGATCGTTAAATACTTCGCTATTACCCGCATTATGATAGCTCTTAAAGCGTTCATTTAAAGGTACTGGTGTTAACCGCCATATTATTTCTGATAATTTAGCTTCATCATCAAGAATAAAAGTTTGGCCTGTTTCTTCAATTCTGTTAACAGGAAAACAAGAATTTATATTACCTAATACCCAATTGTCAGATAATACCACTTGCGCTTTAGCAAAACGCAAATGTGGCTCAATTTCACCATGAGGCGAAAAAACACCAACTTCATTACCAGCACTATATATACGCCCATAACCACTTTGATGATTTATTACGTGTGAGGCGCTTATACCAAGTAATACTTGATCTAATCTATACACATCCAATAAAACAGCATTGGTATGTAAGTTATGGTCATGTGCATGTATCAGTTTAACCGCAGGAGCAAAAGCATTGAAACTATTGCCTCTACCAAATGACAAAATGGGGCCTTCTTGTGTTAACCTGTTTCCTGAATAATCAGAAAGAAAAGCCCCCCAATCGCTTTGATCTAAAATAAATCTGCGGATGTCATAAGCATCATTATACATCCGTGTTAGCCGCGTGCGAATGGGCGAGGATAACCGCGCTAATTCTATAACAGCATCAATAAATAAATCATTCGGTACATCGCCAGTAATACCAACCTGGAACTCTGCAAAATGCTCGCCTGGTACTTCTTCTTCAACAGATATACCTTCAAGATTCGCCCATGATAAAGCGATTCTTAAAGATTCAGGTGTGCCACGTATACGTTGCCATTGCACACCTTCACGTATAGCTTTGCGTGAGTCAGGTAGCCAGCGTAAAACTTCACCTAGTCCATATTCCCAAATCAACCAGGATAAAAATTGATCGGGAGGTTCGCCAAGTTTAAAACCTTTTATTAATTCTGCGTTTGTCTGATAATTGATCGCCTCCACCAAATGCTTTTCTTCTTTCGTAGCATTAGGGGGAAGTATTAAGGTCATCGATCTCTACCAGCTAAATTTATAGTTAAACTATTCAAGGCAACACAAGCGTTTTCATCCGCAATAATATTTTCAGTTGGCGAAGTAAGTTCAACTCTTTGCACACCATCTAAAAAGAGATGTGAAATTATCCATGAGCGTGTTAAATCCCAGCCTAAGCCTCGTGATTCGTCAAAATCTTTAATAAATGACTGCCTGATCGTTTCTATAATTTGCTCCTGTGTATCATGGTAAATATAAATATCTACTATCACATCAACAGGTAAAATGTCACAAGCAACCACGTCAACCGTATCTGTTAGCACTCTAATATCATCAGCAGTTACAGTATCAGTTACAATTTGTAATAATTCGGCTGAAGGCAAGCCATCACCTTCAGTTGATAATACAGCAACGCGCACCCTGCCAAGTTCAGGAGAATCCGCCCTTGCATCTCGTACTCTTACATCCGCGGATAGCGCATGAAAACGATAATGGGCACGGCTTCCAGCCGTTGACCATCCTATAATTTTTTCCTGGATTCGGCGGCGTAATGCTTCGTCTCCTTCATTTTCCAAACGTTCAACGCCATAAAATGCCGCTAAATGTTCAAGATCATTGCTACCAGCAAAAGCTAATAAATTAGCTCTAGCCGCATCGTTGACCCGTTGCCTTATCAATAATTCACGCCAGGCCGCAACTTCCATTACCTTCATAGCTGGGTCGCTTTCAAGAAGATGTATAAATTCAGGGTCACGAGCTACTAGGTCATCTTTCATTCGTGCCAATATTTCTTCATAATCTAATGTTTCAAGAATATCTGGCGTCTCTAGTGAAGATATGTCTGTAATATTCATACGCTTATACCATCTAACCTTATTGGTTTGCCATCTGGCAAATAAATACCTCTTAGTGATAAAGTTACCTTTCCATTGTCACTAATCGACTCTATTTTTACATTTTCTAATCTAAATCGATGTTCCCATTCTTGCAGTGCTTCAGCAGTTGCCGCGTAAAGCTGAATTGCAAAATCTTCAGTGGTTGGAGTATCAACCAGTTCAAATAATTTTGAACCATATTCGCGCCGCATAACACGACTGCCAACAGGCGTTGTCAAAATATCGATGATAGATTGCTTCAAATGGTCAAGCCCTTCTAATGGCTTGCCTGTTGTTTTATTCATTCCATACATAGTTTACCCACTTGCAAAAACATTTGTGCTGCCTTCAGCTACACTTGAACCACAATCTATCAGGTCGTCTATACGTCCTATGGCTTTACCATTTACATTTACTGTTGATGACCCTGCGGCCAGTACCCCGCCATGTGGCGCACATGTGGGGCAGCCGTGAGAATCCCACGCATCATTAAGGCGATGTACAGCAATACCATTTACAAACACGTCAGGGCTTGCACTTACTGAAGGACGCGCAGGAAAGCAGCCGTGACCTGTACACAGATCACCTAATCGTGTAATTCCTGGCATGATTTTTTACTTTATTTAAATAAAACTAGTTAAGTGCTTTGTAGCAAAAGTCTTTTGACCATTTGCCAAAGTCTTTGCAAAACTCTGTTATAAAAGGCCATGCATTAGTATTAGAGGTGCGTTTAACATTCTTACTCATGTTTAACAATGACCCTGCTATGTCCAATTGCGATTCTTTCATATTTTTTATAGTGCTAATATCATAATCAACTGTTACTACCCAAAGGAAATCGTCATTATCACCAGCAGCCTTACCCCTAATTGAATACTCTACAGATTCTTTTGCCATATTTTCAATTTCATCTTGCATTTCCATTTGGGTTTTAAAAATACTTCTTTCTGCATCTGTTAAAAGCGT
>CALCTU010000140.1 GCA_937907045.1 uncultured Alphaproteobacteria bacterium | reverse complement strand
GCGGCGTCAATTGCATCGCAAGGCCCGCAAGAAAGTGCCATACCCAATTGTATCGTTGGTTGGTTATACAAATGCTGGTAAATCTACGTTATTTAATTTACTAACACAATCGAATGTATTGGTGAAAGATCAGTTATTTGCGACACTTGACCCAACCATGAGATTGCTAGAGTTGCCATCTAAAAGCAAAGTTATATTAAGTGACACGGTTGGATTTATTTCAGACCTTCCTACTGAGCTTGTGGCTGCATTTAGGGCTACATTAGAAGAGGTTATAGAAGCAGACATATTACTTCATGTGCAAGATCTTTCATCGGAGCAAATTCAGGATCATGCTCGGGATGTACAAGCAATATTAGTAGATCTTATTGATGAGCAGAAATTATCAGATATTGTGCTTAATGTTTATAATAAGGTCGACTTGGCCCCTATAAGTCCAGATGATTCGTCTATGGCTGTGAGTGCGATAACCGGTGAAGGAATAGACAAGTTGCTCATTGCCATTGATAACCATCTTATGCGCAATGATAAAAAGGTAACTTTGGTAATAAATATTGCAGATGGGCAAAAACTTTCTTGGCTTTATGAGCATGCCAGGGTAATATCAAGGGCCGAAGATCAGGAAAATGTTTTTGTGACCTGTTGTATATCTCAAAAGCATTTAGGACAATTTAAGCGTATGGGATAAACCAAGGTATTGATTATGGATGAAGATTTTCCGCTTAACCATCCCTCCCTTTGGCAGGAATACTACCCCAAAGCAAAGCCGGAGAACCATAAATATGATTTCGGTCATGTTGTGATTCTTGGTGGTAGTGAGTATGTGGGTGCCGCTAAACTTTCATCGGTTGCAGCGTTAAGGATTGGCGCTGGTTTGGTAACAATTGCGGCTCCAGCTGATGTATGGTCAGTGTATGCTTCATGGGTTCAGTCGGTGATGACAGTGCCTATCGAAGATATAGATGCTTTTGATGCGTTTATTGAAGATGATCGCAAGAATACGTTTTTGGTTGGTCCTGGTGCCGGAGCCTCAGACTATACACGTCAATGTGTTTTAGCCGCTCTAGGTAAAGGACGTACCACAATTATTGATGCTGATGGTTTAAATGTATTTGAAGGTGACCATGAGACATTAGCGCAAGCAATTAGTGGGCCTACCGTTATTACTCCTCATGAAGGAGAGTTTTCAAGGTTATTTGCCTCGGTTGATTTAGGGGAATCAAGGCATGAGCGTGCCTCATCTGCTGCGCAGTTACTCAACGCAACAGTAGTACTTAAAGGTTATCAGACGCTTATTGCAAGTCCAGACGGTAGTTTGGTTATGCAAGAAGAGGCTCCTGGTGTGTTGGCAACGGCTGGAACAGGTGATGTACTTGCTGGCATGATTGCGGGTTTGGCGGCCAGAGGTATGCCTGTTGAAAAAGCTTCTTCTATGGGGGTTTGGCTGCATACTGCTATAGCAAAGGCTGTTGGCTATGGATTGCTGGCAGAGGATATTGCAACCCATGTTCCTGCTGCCCTTAAAGGTTTATATAGTTATAGCAAGTAATAATATGTTAGGTATTATTGGTGGTAGTGGACTTTATGCACTAGAGAGTCTGTCTGATATTGAAGAGGTGAGTGTTACTACACCATTTGGTGATCCTTCCGATGTACTTATTAAGGCAACATATCATGACAAGCCGGTGGTGTTTTTATCTCGGCATGGAAAGGGGCATCGACTATTGCCTCATGAGGTAAATTACCAAGCTAATATATGGGCACTTAAATCATTAGGGGTTACGTTTGTTATATCGGTTTCTGCGGTAGGGAGTCTGCGTCAAGAACTAGAACCAGGACATTTTGTATGTATATCGCAATATGTTGATAGGGTTCGTGATTATCGAAAAAAAACATTTTTTGGCAATGGTCTAGTTGCTCATGTGTCCACAGCAAGGCCGGTATGTGATTATTTAACAAAACTCTGTGTTGAGTCGGTACCTCAAAGCATGGTTCTTCATCAAAATAAAACGTATGTTTGTGTTGACGGGCCACGATTTGGAACCCAAGCAGAAAGCTTTATCATGCAAAAAGATGGTTGTGATGTTGTGGGGATGACAAATGTTCCAGAGGTGTTTTTGGCAAAAGAGGCTCAGATGGGATACCTTACTCTTGCTATTGTCACAGATTATGATGCATGGCAAACTGATCCGGCAATGCATGCGACGGTAGAAGCAATTATGCAGCGTTTTGGTAAGAGCCTAGAGCAGGCAAAAAATATTGTTGGCACGATGATTAAAAATTTTGAGCCAACCGAAGAAGCTAATGGTGTGCGCCAAATATTATCGCAATCGGTTTTGACACCCAAAGAGCATTGGACAGCAGAACATGTGACTTTAATGGAGGTGTTGTCGTTGTAGTTGAGGTATATTGGTTGCTATACCCAAGTTCCTTGTCCTTTAAGAAAAGGGAGTGTTCCAAGTTCGGCGTAACTAAATTTGGTAGAATGTACCCGTGGCTGTGCTTGTGAGTAGCCATCAAGAAGGTGTGTGTTATTGCTAGTAAAACACACTGCCTCATCGGATCGGCGGTAAAAGTCCATGCTGTCATGTGGGTTCTTTGAAGTTTCAAATCCCATGCGATGTAAATGGCTACCTAGTTTTTCCAGTTCTTTGGTGTCGTTTTGAGCTAATGCAATTGCACGGGTGATGATTTTTCCAATGGTGTGAGGATTTCCAAGCGCGTTAATGCCGCCTTTGGGAAATTTTCCTTCCAGTATTTTTGTGGCTTTAGCCGTTATATGATCCTGTATTTCTTTTGTTTGCTCTAAGCAATAGAGCTGTAATATTGCTAAAATTTCACTACATATAGGAGTTCTGCCTGGGTCCTGGGCGCTTTGGGGCTTGTGGTTAGGGTTTTTTGATGTTTCTCTATGACTTATTACAACTCGATAGCATCGTTGTAATAAGTCATCCTTTTTCTTCCCTTCTTCCATGGCGTCAATTATTCTTAGTGCTGCCGGAAGTCGGTTAAAGAAACTAAGTGGTAAATCTCGAGGGTCTTCTTCAGAAGATGATGTTAATAAGTCAATTACGGCCAAGGCATTAGCCTTATTGGCTGCTAATGTTGTGCGTAAAGTAGGGGAATAAACTCCGCGAAGTGTAAGTATTGTTTGGTTGGTTTGGCAGGCTTGTATCATAGCATTTTCGGCGGCAATTGTAATCTGGTTGCCTCGTATATCCAAATAAGCAAGAGCTGAGTTTTTTTGAAGTGCAGTTGCTATAACAAGCAGTCCAGCCTCATCAATTCTACACGAAGTGATTTCCAAGTGATGTAAAACAGCATTGTGTTCAAGCATTTGCGCAATGGCAGTGCAGCTTCTAAGGCTCAGCCTATTATGACTTAGATTTAAACTATATAAAGTTGTATTACACTTTAGTGCTTGAGCTAGGCTAATAACAGTATTCTCACTAATACCTGCATAGCGTATATCTAATCTATGAATTGATTCGTTACGCTTAAGTTGCTCTATGATTGCTAATACATGAGCCTCTGTAGAATTATGAATCGGGCTTTGCTGCTGTGAGATAAATGGTGATGGCAATTTTTATAATGTTCTATAATGGTTACTATTGGCAACGCTTGCGATTGCAAGTGTAAGATATTAAGTTGAAAGTTTTTTTATGAATGATAGATTATCGTTAAATTACTAATATTTCAATGCAAAAATGTACATAATTGGTGGAGGGTTGGGGCTGTTATATGTTTGATGGTCTCAACCTGCTTAGGGGTAAATGAAGGATGGTAATAGGAAGGGGTGCTTATGGTTTTTGAAAAAGCAAGGACAGAATCATCTTCAATCTGGATAAAATTACTAATTTTACTGAGAGTTTCGGAAGGTTGATTGCATAGTGCCTCATAAGAAATGACACAAATATGATTTTTTAATGTGGGCTGGTTGCTGACCATTGTGACAAAATAATCATATGCTTGTTGCCAATATATGGCCCATCCTTCAATCTGTTGATTTGGAGATTCAATTTTAGCTAATAAGTCTGTTGTGATGGTGGTGTTACCAAAATTAATCGGCTTTTTGTTTAGTCCAAATTCAAAATGCTGCGATGTGTTTGTGTGCAAGAGCTGCTTTGGGTCGCGCGTTTGATTGTGACAAAAAAGTTTATCTTGCTTGATAGATGAAGCGATAAAGGTTTCTGGGTTGCGGTAAATGATAATAAACTTTGCATCGGGGTAAAGCTTATGAAGGTAAGGTAAACGACTAAAATTATAATTAGCTTTAGAGGCGTAACGTTTTTTGTTTCGTACATGGAGCAATTTTCGAATATGTTCGTCGTAAAAACGTTCAAAATTTGCATTGTTATATGAAGGGGTTAAGCGTTGGTCGCGACTAACTGTGTGCAGGTTGTCTATTAGGAGTGTCCATATTATTTCTTCCATAGACTCAGGGCTTTGGCTGTTAATTTTTAGGCCGTCCTGATGGCTGCGTTCGTATTTGCGTTTAGAGGCAAGTAGGTTTGAGGGAAGATTAAGTTTGTTCCAAAAATAAGGAATGGGAATAAAAGGAAAATCACTATATTGGTGCGTAGCAAATACCCCCGTTTGTGCCAAAAATTCAATCAGTATAGTGGTGCCAGATCGAGCGAGGCCTGATACCCAAACAGGCTGTTTAACTGGTTTTTTCTGTAGCTGTGAGCGCAGTAGCCTTGTCTCTATATTGCTAAGTCCAATAAGACATGAAGGGTTTGAGTATAGGTATTGACTAATTTTCTGGATCATTAGTATTGTCACCTTTGTCGCTACTGGGGTCAGCTTTGTCTTTTATCAACGCTTTTTTTATTTTAATTACATGTATCCAAATGAAAGTTATGATTACCATGATGCCACCAACAATAACAGCAATAAGCCAACCGGCACCAGCAATGACTGGTAAAAGATAAGCATAGGCACTATGAAAAGGCATCACGGCTATAAGCACGCTAATGAGAAAGAAAAGGTAATTCTTGTGGGTCATAATAATGCATTGAAACTAGTTTTTTAGTATAGGGTGGTTCTTCGTCACGGTTGGCGTTCTCAGTAGTGGTTAACTGCCAGAATTTCTTTCCAGTATTCAGGTCAACATGGATAATCTGTCCGGTATTTGATGATGATACAAGCATTGTGTTGTCATCAAAAAAATGATATTGGCCACGCCAGAAGCTTGCAAAATATCCGTTCTTTAAATTGTAGTCAGCGTAAATAATAGAGGATGTATCATTGGCTGGATTATAGGCAACTATTCGTGGTTGGCGTATGATGGTTGGTTTGCTGTCGCGATTGACAGATGCAATGACGGAGCCGCCATCATTATCATATATTGTGATTGTGCCGTTATGTTGCATACGGACAAAATGCTGGTTTCTCCATGGTCCTCGTTTTGCCCATATAATATTTCGGGTTTGGGGCCTAAGAAGTGCAATGGTGCTGTTTCCTCTCAGTGAGATTAGGATGTCACCTTCTTGAGCAATTGGCCAATGATCTGCGTGATGTTGCGTGAGCGGTTGGGCTGAGTTTAAGTGAATGGTGTCATAAACATCGGATCCATCGTTAAGCTTAAAAATAAGTGGAGAGATATCAAGGTTAAAAACAGTTAAGAAGTGAGCGTATCCGGAGTTAGCAAACGCATCCTCAACATTAATTTCATCTAATAACTGGCCATCATTGGATATTATATTTACAACGCTGGATATAAATTTCACCTGTTTGTTGTCAGTGTTGTCAACAAGTGGGGTTGTATCAGTAAGTTTGGATCCAACAGAGTAGATAGTACCATTTTCGGTTAGAAAGAGATCATGGTGAAATAAGCCTGGAATTTCCCAAATAAGTTTTGAGTTTTTGTCAATTTTTGCAATGCGTTGTGCGCGATAATTAGGAAATTCACGAATATCCTGGGTAAATAGTAAGCTTCCCTCAGGATAAATTCGTGCATCACCAATAGAAAAAACACTTTCTTTAATTGTTTTGTCTAGTGTTGGGTGTTGCGCTGTTGTTTCTGGGTTTGTGATGGTTTTGGGAATGTTCCATGAATGAACGACGTCTCCTTGGTTGTTGACCAAGATGCTGGCAGGATTATTGATATACTGAGAGTTAAGAAGTAAGTAGCCTGAGAATAATTTGGTGCTTTCTTCTTGTTGGTGTATCGTGATTCCGTCGTCAAAAGAACGATTGGCTTCGTTATGTATTGAAGAGTTTAAAAGCATTTCCAATTTGGTGGAGTAGTGTTCTAACGTTCCGTTGGCGGTAAGAAATGCTCCCACAATAAATGCTATTATCATGTAAAACAAAACAACAATAATATTTATTAAGCTATTTAACATGAGCTACTGATGTATGTATAATGGTTATGGAGTCAACATTACAACATCGCTGATACAAGTCAACAAAACCTGATTATAGGTAGTCATTATGCTTCTAAATAAACACTGCGTATTGTGGTTCTGTGGCTTGTCTGGTTCAGGTAAGACCACCATATCTATGGCATTGCAGCAACAATTGGTTCAAGAAGGCTATGAGGTTGTTGTATTTGATGGCGATGTTGTGCGTAAAGGAATTTCTAAGGATTTAGGGTTTTCTCCTGAGGATAGGACTGAAAATATTTTTCGAGTTGCGCAAGCTTGTAAGAATGTTTCGCAGCGTGGTGTTCTTGCTATTAGTGCGACTATTTCACCGTATGAGTCGCATAGGGTTATGGCCGGAGAAATGTTAGGTGATACCATGAAATGCATTTATTTGGATGCTAGTTTGCAAGTGTGCCAGGATCGAGACGTAAAAGGGTTGTATGCTAAAGCAATGGCGGGTGAAATAACCAATTTCACAGGTGTCTCGGACATTTTTGAGCCACCGCAACATCCAGACCTGGTGCTGCATACAGGACAAGATTCGGTTGAGGTATGCGTGCGTAAATTGTATCAATTTCTCTGCCGTGACGTGCTGGGTACAACGCCATAGCTTTGGCTGGGATTTCTCTTGGACTTAAGAGTTAGCGAGCAATGTCATTGTTTTGTGCAATGGTGGCTTGGGGAGTATGCTCGTTATGGATGGCGTTCTGGTATTCTTCTTGAGGAACTTTACCAATAATGTTAGCAAAATTATTTGCTAAATTAAGGGCTTTATCGAGCATGGCTTCAGGGCCTCCAAACTGATTAGCAACATCCACGTTAGACTCGCTACTAAGAAGTTGGGTTAATGTTGAGGCGTTAACATGACGTTGCCATTGGGTGGTAGAAAGAATATCTTGGCGCATGGATAGCTTTGCGCTGAGTATTTTTTTTAATTCTTCTGCCAGTTTGGTGGCAAGCAATTGGCTTTTGCCGCCTTCAGGAGTTGATAAAGCTTGAATGGCCTGAAGTATGTCTTCAATAGCTAGCTTAGAGCATAGTGCATCAACGTCAATAAATTCAACGTCCTGGTTGGGGTTGGTAATCAACAAAACGTTTTTTATGTAAGAAAGTTGTTCTTCAACGGCTTGTGGTACGTTGTTGCTGAGGTCTTCAATCTGTAGTTTGTGCAAAATATCTTCAAACAGAACCTTTGCAGACTTACGCTTCTGGTGAATTCTTTCTTTAAGTGTATTAAGCCTATTTTGTAAGTAGTCGTGATGTGGATGCGTGTTACAAAGGGGTGGCATAAATGATTCCTGAAATTAATCTACGTAGCTTTGACTTTAGTGAAGAACACATTCTTTAAGAAATTCTATCATAGATTTATTACATAAATATTACAAGAGCCTTTGTAAAGGTAATTTTTGCGATAAAAACTTTTGTGCAGCGCAATTAAGAGGTGAGCTAGTCAAATTCACGAACTCCTTTGATGGATCGCATGATATCTACTCTTTTCCGGATAAGGTCAGAGATTGAGCGGCCATCGGGAATAGCAATAAGCACTACAATGGGGGTGGATTTATCTGAGGTGTCCAGAATAATATTTCCCAATTTAAATAATCGTAAATGGAGAGGTTGGCTAAAAGCAATATCTTTGACTCGGTATAATTCGAGTTCATCAGACACTCTGTTGAGCACTCCATAGCTTTCAATTAGTCGTTCGGTTGTGATGCGATATTGGTGGCAATGTACTTTTAGGAAGTTCCATATGCTGTACAGTATGGCAATAATGGCAATGGTAAAGAGCGAATTGACGAAGTAGTTTTTTGCGATAATGTCACTCAAAAAAACTTTCCATATTGCGGGAGAAATTCCTGCCACTAAAACAATTACGCCTGTAATCACAAAAGTGGGAAAGTTAATGGTTTGAGATGGACTGCCGATAAAAATATCTCTTTCTGGTTCTCTTTCTGACTCTTGTCCTTGGATGGGGGCGTGGTTCATAACTAGCTAATACCTTTAATGCGGTTTCCTCCTGGGTTTGGTTGTTATGTTAGAATAGAATTAAAACCCACTCAATAATAATTAGCTCCAATAATGGATAAAGATCTATTATTTTAGCGATAAGCTGTATTTTTACAGCAAAAACAACATGAGCACGAACATCAATGAAGTTGATAGCCTTCGACTCGGTGTGTCAAATTGATACAGTTATGATGAAAAAGAAGGGTGTATCTTCATTTAATTTAGTTTAATAAAAGGGTTTATTATATTGATATATAACGATTTACTGCTAATTAATAAAAATATTAAAAAATTAACACAAATTGCTTGGTAGGGCGTCTCACCTGTGTTATAATGATACAATACAATGTAGCAACAAGAAAAGAGAGTGGGTAAATTTTTAGTTTTTATATCAATGACGATATACTAAACTTACTTAAAATAAAAATTAGTTAATGGTTATCCCCCACTACCGCTAACTTGCTATTTATCCGTTTTCTTTTCTTGTACTTTTTATTTCTTTCATGCTACATTCGATCCCCATGATTATCAGATTCTTGAAAAACGGTGTGTTAAAGCGTGTTACTGCTGTTGTTATGTCAGTGGTGGTTCTTGTAGTTGTGGCTGGCTGTGCTGCTTCACCGGATGTGGTAGAGGTTAAACAAAAGCATGATCAGTTTTTGAATTGCCAGCAATTAAAGCAAGAGATTGCAAGGGCTGAGAGTTATAAGCGCAAGGCTAGAGAGGATGACGAGTTTCAGTTTCGTTACCTAATGGTAACAACTGCACTTATGTCGATGTGGAACATGAATCAAGCGGAGAGTCGTGCTCAGGAGCGTATTGAGCATCTAACGTCAATATTTAATGCGAAAAATTGTCATCAGCAGATGCAAGGGAGTCATCAGCAATATCAACATTATCAACAGCAACCTCAATGGCAAGGTGTCCAGGGGTATGGCTCGTATCCTAATCCAGCATATCAACAACACGTTCCTCAGCAAGCTCCTCAGCAGCCAGGAGGGAGTGGTGAAGTTCCTAGTTCTGTTCCATATTATTATATAGATCGTTAATTTTTCATGTTTCGAAGAGTTATTATTGCAGTATTGCTGTTTATTCGTAAGCTAATGCGATTGTTGTTTGATCCTGTGTTAGGTAGAACTCGCATAGTACTTTCATTGAAAGTTTTATTTGTATCAATAGCGTCGTTGTTGGTGCTTGTGCTGATGACCTTGCCTTTACTTCATGATGGTAGTAATGATGCTGTGCCGGCGGCAAAAACAAAGCGTAAAATTATAGCGCCCACCATGATGAATCCACGATTTGATGGGGTAGATACCCAAGACCGTCCTTACCATATTGAGGCAGATACGGCCATTAAAACAGATCAAAATAAAATTGTTCTTACCAATGTTCAGGCCGATATTGAGTTGGCTATAGATAAGTGGGTTCAAGTTCAAGCGGTTCAGGCAGTGTATCATATGCAACGTGATATATTAGATTTATTGGTCCAGGTTAGTATTTTTACTAATAATGGTGATGAGTTGGTGACGAGTACGGCTCATATTGATTTGGGCAAACACATTACCAGCGGCCGTAATGGTGTTAAGTTAAAAAGTGATTTGGGCAGTTTAACAGCGGATCATTTTGTGATTATGCAAGAAAATAGAATTTTCTTTGAAAAAAATGTTCAGATGGATATTAACCCTGCTGCTGCAAAGCAATATTCGGTGGAGAATTAAGGTGTTAAGGTGGTTTGTATTATTGTTTGCGATTGTTACTGCTGTTATGGGCGATAAGCCTGCATACGCTCAGATGCAGCTTTCCAAGCACAATAATATGGCTCCAATTAGGGTGACCTCGGATGCTTTGCATATATTTAGGGATAAAGAAGTTGCTGTTTTTTCTGGTAACGTAACAATTGTACAGCAAAAACTTAGTATGCGTTCCCAGAGCATTAGTATTCATTATAGAGAAAATCTTGAGCAGGATGATGAGGGAAGTGACTTAAGAAGAGTTTCTTATGTTAAAGCGGATGACGGAGTGGTTTTGTCAACATCGCAAGAAACAATTAAGTCTGACTATGCTACGTATGACGTAGATCAAGGTTTGATTACGTTGGTTGATAATGTAGTATTGAAAAAGGCAAAAAACGTGGTAAAAGGTACCAAATTGATCTATAATTTGAATACGGGTATGACTAGATTGTTGAATGAAGTTCCGCAAGGTTCTGAAGAGTCTAAGCCCGGTAGAATTAAAGGAAGTTTTAGCCCTCAATAGGTTAATATTGCTTGTGAATGACGTTGTAAAAGGGCGTGATTTTTAGGTTGTTGAGGTGCTTGTCGGTTGTGCCTAGGCGTGTTAGCGCGGAAGGTGAAAATGAAACGCCACATCATCAAAAGATATGGCTTGTGTGTAGTTTGGTTAATGAAGGAGCTCTATGGCTAAAGAACCACCAAAGAAATCATCACCAAAAAAGGTTGTTGCTATTGGAAAAAGTAAGAAAGGTACGCAGGCTAAAAGTAAATACCGGAAACCCAGAGTGGTTAGCAGTTCTGAGCAAGGGCTGGTTATAGATAAGCTTGGTAAGTCTTATGCAAAAAAGCCAGTCATACGTAATGTAAGTTTGCAGATTAATCGAGGAGAAGCCGTCGGAATATTAGGGCCAAATGGCGCAGGAAAGACAACGTTATTTTATATGATTATGGGCCTGATTTCTCCTGACTATGGCCAGGTTCGTCTTGATGGTAACGATATTACCAAACTACCTGTTTACCGAAGAGCTCGTCTAGGAGTTGGTTATTTACCTCAAGAAGCCTCTATTTTTAGGGGGCTGACTGTAGAAGAAAATATTTTGGCTATTTTAGAGCTCACAGAACCTATCGCTGAAAAGCGTCATTTGAGATTAGAAGAATTGTTGGGCGAATTTTCTGTGTCGCATCTTAAGCGAACTCCCGCTATTGCTCTGTCTGGTGGTGAACGAAGACGTGTGGAAATTGCTAGAGCGCTAGCATCCAACCCTCACTTTATATTATTAGATGAACCGCTAGCAGGAATTGATCCTGTTGCAGTGGCGGACATTAAAGAGTTAGTGAAGTATTTAAAACATCTCAATAT
>CALCTU010000139.1 GCA_937907045.1 uncultured Alphaproteobacteria bacterium | reverse complement strand
TAATTGCTATAACATGCATAGGTTTTTTTACCCCATTGGTAGTTATTATTCAGCTGTTTTGCCAAGTGTAAAATAAAAGGTTGAACCTATACCCGGTTCAGATTCAAGCCATATCTTGCCTTCATAATGATTGATGATTTTTTTAGTGACAGTTAAGCCAGCACCAATGCTATCGCCGTATTTATCTTTAGGATTCAAGCGCCTAAAAATGGTAAAAATATCATCATGGCGCTTTGGATCGATACCTATGCCATTATCTTTTACGTAATAGACAAAAGACTGTGCATTTGTAGAAGTTTCTTTACAGCCAATTTCAATTAATTTGTGTTTATTGTCATTGAATATAAGTGCGTTGGTAATAAGATTAAGGAATACTTCGCTTATTCGTGCAGGATTACAAGTGATGATAGGTAAGTCACCAGAAACTTGGATTGATGCATTATTTTGTGATAGAGAGTCGATTATTTCGGATACTATGTCATTGAGATTTATTTTGTGGTTTTCAGTATCTGTTATGCCTACACGCGAATAATGAAGGATGCTGTCAAGCATATTTTGGGTACGAGAACTAAGTCGTATTAACGTCTTAAGTTTATCTTGTTCACTATTATTGAGTTTGTGGGTGCAATCTTCTAACAAAAAATTTGAGTAACTATTGATGCCACGCATAGGTTCTTTTAGGTCGTGTGCAACAATATAAGAAAAATTATCCAGCTCGTCAGTAGCTGCTTGTAGAAGTGTTTTAGTGGATGCAAGCTCATATTCAAGTTCTGTGATTTTAGAACTTGAGTCAACATCGTACTGTGGATTATTTGTCGATCTTACAGTCACTGTCCCCCCCCAAATGACATATTCACTAAAATTCCACGACAGAATTATTGGTTGAGTATGTTATTGATTATAAAATCTATCCTTTATTCCGATATTGTCAATTTATTTTAAATATTTGTGTCCTCTTGTTCGTCATCTATCAAAATTCGGTGGGCCGCGCCATCCAAGTCGTCATATTGTTTATTCTTCAGTGTCCATAAAAAAGCGATGAGTCCAATGAATCCTAAACTAAGTGCGATTGGAAGTAAATATATCAAGACGTCCATGGCGGCTTACTCTGCTTTTTTATTAGGTAATCTAAGTCGAAAACTATTTCCTATTACTACAAGTGATGAGGCCGACATAGCAATTGCAGCAATCATAGGAGTTACATACCCCATTACTGCAAGAGGAATAGCAAAAAGATTATAGATGATTGCAAGTAGGAAGTTTTGTTTGACTAATTTTTGGGTTTGTAAAGCCACATGCCAGACCTCACTAACTGCTCTAAGGTCGGGTTGTTGGAAGACAATATCTGCTGTGTTGATGGAGATATCAACCGCGCTAGAAGGAGACATTGATACGTTGGCTGTAGCAAGTGATGGGGCATCGTTAAGTCCATCACCAACCATTAGTACATGGTGACCTTGTTGTTGAATTTTAGAAATATAATCACATTTTTGTACCGGGCTGTATGAGGCATGATAATGCGTAATCCCAACAGTGTTTGCGACATATTGAACTGCTTCGGGACGATCTCCTGACAATAGATGGCTTAAGATATTGTGTTTTTCAAAGCTAGCAACAACCTCTTTTGCACCAGGCCTTAAAGCATCGGTAAAGCTAAGCATAACCGGTGGCATGTCTTCAAGTTTAAACCACATTTCAAGTTGTTCATGATTGGTGGGAGCAGTGTCGTCACCACACCATTGACGTGAACCTAGTTTGACATGCTGTCCTGCAATAGTGCCTTGTATACCCTTTCCGGGGTACTCTTTAATATTACTTGCAGGAAGAATAGTTCCCTTGTAAGCCGCAACTATCGCCTTTGACAATGGATGAATACTATAACTGGCAAGAGAAGCTGCTATTTGAAAATGTTTGTTTTGAGAAATTGAAGAATCAAGAGAGGGTTTGCCAAGTGTAAGTGTACCAGTTTTATCAAATATGATGGTGTCGATGTTAGTAAGTTTTTCTAAGGCATCGCCCGATTTTAGTAAGATGCCTTGTTTCATTAACCGGCTACTAGCAAGTACTTGGACAACAGGAACTGCTAAGCCAAGCGCACATGGACAGGTAATAATAAGTACAGTAATGGCAATGAGCAATGAAGGTTGCCAATCGTGTCCAAGAACCAACCACCATAATAAGAAGGTAATAAGCCCTACGCTGTGAACGACTGGTGTATAAAGTTTTGCGGCTTTGTCAGCTATTCGTACAAATGTACTATCAGTCTGTCCGGCCTTTTCCATTAGTTTAATGATATCACTGAGCAAACTATCTTTGCTTGCTTTTGAAACGGTGATGGTTAGTGGTGCAGATTGATTAACCGTGCCTGCAAATACGGTATCTCCTGGATGAACTGTTTGCGGTAAGGTTTCTCCGGTAATTAAACTCATGTCGCATTCGGATGAACCGTTACTAACCACGCCATCTGCTGGTATGGTTTGACCCACAGCTACTAATACAGTCATGCCTTCTCTAATATCACGTAAAGGGATGCTGCGCGTGTTGCCGTTTTCTAATATGGTAGCACTGCTATGCAAAAGTTTGAGTAAGTCTTGAGCACTCGATTTGGCTTTACCTTTTGCTTTTGCATCTAAATACCTGCCAATGAGTAGAAAAAATACTAGCATGACGGCCGAGTCAAAGTAAATATATTCACCGCCACGAATGGTTTCCATAACACTGATGGTGCTGGCTAGTATAACGGCTAATGATATAGGGACATCCATATTTGTATGTCCATGGCGTAATGCACCTAATGCAGAATAGAAAAATGGTCTACCTGCGTAAATAATCGCTGGTAGGGCAATAAGCAAGGATGCCATATGTAAGAATTTTTGGGTGGCCATCCCCATAATTTCACTCGTGGTAGACCACAAGCCGACTGAAATCATCATTAGGTTCCCAGCAGCGAACCCAGAAACTGCAATACAAATGAGCAGCATTTTAGCGGTGTCTTGTTCTGTAGTAGTATTTTTATCAATACTTGCGACATGGTAGCCTAATTGCGATAGATTCTCAGCAAGTTCATTAATAAGGTTCTTATGTCCTTTATAGTGCACACTTAATTGTCCTAGTGACATATTGACTCTGGCATGGGTAACATCGGAGAATGCATAAAGTGCTTTTTCAACAGTGGCAATGCACCCTGCACAACGAATGCCTTCAATACGAAGTACTGCTTCATAATGGCCATCGGGTGTTTTTTGAACAAACGCAGTAAAATCATGCGTTGTGTCTATTGAATGTAAAGTCGTTTGGTCTTTTGGTAATGTTTCTTGTTCCATGTTACCGCTACGGTCAAATCCCATTGACCTGTGGTGGGAAAGTCAATGAGTTGTTGATATTTGCCCTTACCCACTGCAGGTAGTGACTGCTTAAAATCAAAGCCTTCTTGGCCTACATATTTCAAATATGCTTCTGGAGTCATAGTGCCGGTTGTTTCTGTGGTGTCAGCTATCTTGATAATTGCATAGATGGCAGACTTTTCAATACCAATTGATTCGATAATATTATTTGTATGTTGGGCGTCGTAGGCTTCAATAACTTTGTTATAATTAAGACCCTTTTCGTAGGCATTTTGTGTAACTACTCCAGTATGTGTGCTAGTAGCCAAAAAGACAAAGATGCCATCCAAAATAGCAAGTACTGCAAAGAAGGCAACAAAATACCAAGGTATCCATTTATCTGATGGTTTGGGCATAATAGGCTCGCTATTGACTTGGGCTGACAAAAATACTTTGGTTATGATCCTCAATACCAGTTTCTTGTGACGTAAGAGTGAAGGTAATAGGATGACGTGCTTGCGTTTGGTTCGTCGCTGTTACAAAAGCTCTTATATGTCCGACACTGTCAGCAAATACATGAATATTGTTAAGGTCTTTTTGTCCGGCTCCTTGAATTGAAATATGCTGGTAGTCAATTCCAGATATACTTAATGAGTAGGAAGTTTGTTTGTGTGTTTTATTGAGAATTTTGATATCGTAGCCATTACGAATAGAGCCATCCGATAATTTTACAAATAATGGATTACGGTCGTGGAGTACGTGAAGTTCTAAAGGAAGACGCGTAAGTAGGCTATAAAGCATGATTCCAGCGACAATAGATAGAATGCCGGCATAATAAAATGTTCTGGGACGAAGCAAACGAAAGGATTCGGACTTTCCTTGTTTTCTACGGCCTTGATTACGTGTGGTGTCATAACGTACCAATCCACGCGGTAGGTCCAGTTTATCCATAATTCCGTTGCAAGCATCGACACACATGCCACAAGCAATACATTCCATCTGAAGGCCATTACGAATGTCAATGCCGGTGGGACAAACTTGAACACAGGCGGTACAGTCAATACAATGGCCACGTCCATCCCAGCTATCGCCAGATTTATGTTTACCTCTGGGTTCGCCGCGCATTTCGTCGTAGCTAATAATGAGGGAGTCTTTGTCAAACATGGCTGACTGAAAACGCGAATAAGGACACATATACATACATACTTGTTCACGAGCAAAACCAGCCATTAAGTATGTAGAAAAAGTTAGTGCAATCACCCACCCCAATACAGCAGACGGAACTTGTCCGTGAATGATATTGTCCACCAGAGTTGGTGCATCGTTAAAATAAAAAACCCATGCGCCACCGGTACATAAGCTAATGAGTAGCCATGTTAGATGGGTTGCTGATTTACGCCACAATTTATTCATACTATAAGGCTGTTTATCCAAGCGCATACGAGCGTTTCTGTCTCCTTGGAAGATGCGTTCTACCCAAACAAAAAGATCGGTCCAAACAGTTTGTGGGCATGTATACCCGCACCATACCCTTCCAAATAGGCTGGTAACAAAAAATAATGCAACGGCGGCTAAAATCAGTATGCCTGTTAGGTAATATACCTCTTGAGGCCAAATCTCGATAAAGAAGAAATAGGCGCGACTATGAGGAATATCAATAAGAACTGCTTGGTTTGGAGCATCCATCCCACGATCCCATCGTATCCAAGGCGTAAGATAATAGATGCCCAAAGTAATGATCATCACCAGCCATTTAATTTTTCGATACTTACCCCATGCGCGTTTAGGGTAAATGCGTTGTTGCTTGGCAAAAAATTGGATGGCTTTTTTATCGGACAAATTTACTTTCCTCCACCCAGTGAGTGCACATAAATAGAAAGTTGCCTGATTGTTTGTTCATCCAAGCGGTCATCCCATGCTGGCATCATCCCGTGCTTAGGGTTTTTAATTTGGGATGCAATGCTTGCTTTGTTGCCATCACTATAGAACCAAATTGCATCAGCTAAATTGGGTGCACCTTGACTTTTATCACCTTTACCTGTGTTGCCATGACAAGAAGCACAATTGTCTTTATATAGACGAGCACCTTCTGAGCTAGCGATTGAATCATCCGTTAAGCCAAGAACATGGGTAGCAATTTCTTGAATTTGGTGGTCTGTTAGCATACCGGCAAAACTAGGCATTTGTGAGAATCGTGTGTTGTCATGATTGGAACGGATACCGTATGCAATGGTGTGGTGTATTTCATTTACTGTTCCCCCCCATAACCAATCATCATCATTTAGGTTGGGGTAACCTTTTGCGCCAGCTCCACCACTACCGTGACAAGTGGCACAATTATCTTTAAAAGCAGAACGTCCACCTGCAAGGGCAAATGCATAAAGTTCTGGGTTATTATAAATCTCTTCAAAACTGCTATGCGAAAAATCGGTTAAATATTTGGCCCGCCTTTGGATAATTTCCTGCTGCTGCTCGTGAAGTTGGGTATATTGTGTCCAGCCTTTGTTGCCAGTAGTGCCGCCACGTTCGCCTTCGCCAGACAAAGTTGGCCATGCAGGGTACACAACCCAATAGCCAACGGCCCAAATAAAGGTAATAAAAAATACCCATAACCACCAGCGTGGCGCTGGATTATTGAGTTCTTTAATTCCATCCCATTCGTGACCTGTGGTTTCCACCTTACTATGTGGATCGATCTCTTTTTGTGGATGCTCGTTATGATTATTTGAGCTCATGATCAGCTTCCTCTAATGGAATAAATTTATACGATTCAATTTTGTGTTTTGCACTAGGGCGCAATGCCCAAAAACAGATACTCAAGAAAGTTACAACAAAAAATAACAGACCGATGAGGCCAGCGTGGTCATTGAGAAATACCATCATTGGTTGGTCTCCTTGGTTGCGACATCCATGTTATAGTCTTTTAATTGTGCCATGGTTCCAAGTACTTGGAGGTAAGCAATAATTGCATCAAGTTCGGAAACAAATTGTGGCTGACCGTCAAAGTCGCGCATATTTACTTTTTGACCATAACGTTCAGAAAGTCCTTCTTGGTTATCGCTTTGATTTTGTGCTTGAGCCACTGCATCATGATAGGCATGCTCAATCATTTGGTCTGTGTAAGGTACACCCACAGCTTGTAAAGCTTTCATATGTTTATGGATGGTGTTTAGGTCAGCGCCTTTATTGGCCATTGTACTGTAAGATGGCATAATTGATTCTGGGACTACATCCTTGGGATGAATCATATGGCGAACATGCCAATCATCAGAATATTTGCCACCCACACGTGCCAAGTCAGGTCCTGTACGTTTTGATCCCCACTGAAAAGGGTGGTCATACATGCTTTCTGCAGCCAGCGAGTAATGTCCATAGCGCTCTACTTCGTCGCGTAATGGTCTAATTTGTTGGCTATGACAACCATAACAGCCTTCGCGGATATAAATATTATAGCCAGCAAGCTCTAGTGGTGTGTATGGACGTACGCCTTTGACCGGTTCAATAGTAGTTTCTAGTCTAAACAGTGGTACAATTTCTATTAAGCCGCCAATTGAGATAGCAATAATTACACATATGAGAAGTAAGATAGAGTTTTTTTCAAGTTTTTCATGTTTCTTTAGCATGGCTGAACTTCTCCTTCATTGCGGTTCTGGCAGCATGCTCTGCTAGAATTTCCTTTAATTGTGCGTGTGATATTGTAAACCATAATAAGAGCGCCAATAACAAACAGTAGCCCCCCAAGTGC
>CALCTU010000138.1 GCA_937907045.1 uncultured Alphaproteobacteria bacterium | reverse complement strand
GTTGTGCTGCCATCATAGGTTCCAGTAGTAATGAGACCTGAGGCGCGTAAGTGTTGCCATGCAAGCAAGTTTTCATCTCGAGATGGTGTGGTTAAGTTATCTTCTAATTCCCCATCGCCGTCTCCATTACCATCGCCATTGCCGTCTGCTACTTTGTTGCCAACATTTGTTTCTCCAAATAGCGTTTGCGCATTAGAGCTGTCACCGGGAACAGAGCTGTATGTGTCTTGATATGCGGTGACAGCACTGTTGATTATATCAATATCAAGCATCACTTGGTTGAGAGATTGTCTTTCTTTAATGGTATCTGAGGCGACAATAGCAGCCATGATTAGTGCAATAACTACAATGGCAATTGTTACTTCTAGCATGGAGAAGGCTTTACAATGGTGGTGTTTGTACATATAACTTGCGTGGGTAGTGTTAATCAGAGGGTTGGTATGTTTCAATCGTTAGGTGATAATTTAAGTAATATTTTCGATAAACTCAAGGGTAAGGGCGTTTTACGTGAAGAAGATGTAAATGCCGCCATGAGAGAAATTCGGATTGCGTTATTGCAAGCCGATGTGGCATTGCCTGTTGTCAAAGCGCTGATTGAACAGATCAAAGAACGGGCGGTTGGTCAGGAAGTCATCAAAAGTGTCTCACCGGCAAATATGGTGATTAAAATAGTTCAAGATCATCTTACTGAATTTTTAGGATCAGAATCTGCTGATATTAACCTAAATGCACCTGCACCTGCAGTGATGATGATGGTGGGTTTGCAAGGGTCTGGTAAAACTACATCATCGGGTAAGCTGGCCAATTATTTGCGTAAACAACATAATAAGAAAATTTTATTAGCAAGTTTGGATGTGTATCGCCCCGCCGCACAAGAGCAGCTTGCAGTGCTGGCAAAACAAATTGATATTGGATGTTTACCAATTCAAGAGCCTAATAAACCAATCGATATTACTAAGCGTGCATTAAAAGTAGCCAAACAAGAAGCCTATGATTTGGTGATCCTGGATACCGCAGGGCGTTTGCATATTGATGATGAATTAATGCAAGAGCTCAGGGATGTTAAAAAGCTTAGTGATCCTATTGAGACATTGTTGGTAGCCGATAGCTTAACGGGTCAAGATGCAGTTAATATTGCTTCGGCGTTTCATGAGCAAGTAGGCATTACAGGTATTGTTTTAACACGTATTGATGGTGATGGCCGTGGTGGTGCAGCGCTATCTATGAGACATGTGACTGGGTGTCCTATCAAGTTTATGGGTGTTGGCGAGAAAGTTTCTGAGTTTGAGCCGTTTCATCCTGATCGTATCGCTAGCCGTATTTTAGGAATGGGCGATGTAGTCTCGTTGGTCGAAAAGGCTGGTCAGCTAGTAGAAGAAGATGAAGCCAAGAAAATGGAGAAAAAGCTGCGTAAAGGGCAGTTTGACCTTGATGATTTGGCCAAGCAATTAAAAATGATGAGTAAAATGGGAGGCATGGGCTCAATGCTTGGTATGCTTCCTGGGCTTGGAAAAGTAAAACAACAGATAGACGAGGCGGGTGGCGTAGATGACAAGCTATTTAAACGCCTTGAAGCCATGATTAGTTCTATGACCAAGCAAGAACGACGCTTTCCTAAGGTCATTAATGCTTCACGCAAAAAACGTATTGCTGCGGGTGCAGGGGTGGAAGTGCAAGATATTAATCGTTTGCTTAAGCAACATAAGCAAATGTCAGGTATGATGAAGAAACTAGGAAAAATGAATAAAAAACAATTAATGCGAAGCGAGTTTGGAAAGTTATTGCGTTAGGGCTTGTATTAAAGAGATTCAATGACAATTTATTTTGGGCAGTTCCAGTTTCCTCAAGGTAAGTCTGAGAGACTATTGTTGACCCAGCTCAGTATGAAAAAAGATGATTTTGAGCTTATGCGAGAAAAGATAAAAAATCTGCTATAAGATATATATACCATTGCTCCTTCTCTATTTGTTGTTATTTTAAAAGCAATAATTCTTGACTATACCCTTACAAACTGCTAAAAGCACCAGCCTTTAGTATATACATATTTAACGTCTAATATAACGAGACTATCATGGGAACTAAGAATAACCCTGCAAACCGTGGACAAGCTAGTAAAGGTAAAGAATATGCCGGTAAAGAAGTGAAGCCTGTATTGTATATGGGTGCACATGTGGGCCATGGTAAGTATGTTGCAGCTCAGTATGATAACGGCGATCTTGTTACTGAAGACGATGGTTCTGGTGGTCAGAAGCCAGTAATGTGGGATGCTATATAATTCTCTCTAAGTGACTTGTATAGTTACTTATCTCCTGTACAACTATAATAGCTCAGTGATGGTTGGATTGCTTTGATCCAAGCTTTTGCTGTTGTAACCAGCGTTTGCGGTCATTTAGCTCTCGCATATGTGCGTCTATTTTATCCCTAGGGGCTTGGTAGATTCCTTGATGTGGGTTAAAGCGATTGGAGCGTCTGGCTTTATCTAATTTGGTAAGTAGTGTTTCTTTCATTCGAACAAATGGTTGCGATTCATCGCTACCAAAAGGAATGTTGATAAGAGTTTGTGTGTCAATGGTTAGGGCACTGCCGAAGCTGTCATTTATCAGGTGGTTAATGGTGATAGCGCGTTCATGGGCACGGTTCATTGCCTCAGGTGGGAATGGATACCATTTCTTATAAGTTTGAATAAAATTATTTCCAGCAGTGGTGGGTGTGAGGTATTTTGGAGCAGTTAGAGATGCGGTTTGTTCCAAATTAAAGTGTTTTTTGAGATGGTTTACTTGGTTAATCATGTCAGCAAGTGTAAGACCATGCCAAAGGGTGAGTCGCAGGTCATGGTTTTTATCATCAAAATTTCCAGAATAGTTAGTTAGCAGTGGTACAGTGCTTGCAGGTTTGGTTGTGATTTGGGCAAAGTCAAATACAATATAGTCCGCACTATTAAGTGCATTGGGAGTTCCTCGAATTGTTGTTGAAGAAAGGTCTGGAAAAAGAAGTTCTCCTTCTTCGGTTACCAAGGTTAATACTTGGTGATGTTCGATTAGAGTGTTTAGTTCAAATAGACGTAATACAAGATAATGTGACTTGAGTTTTTGGATGACTGAATCTGTGGCATAAAGATCGATGAGGGCTTTATGAATACGTTGAAGTTCGCTTACGTCAGTGTTTTTAGGGACATGATTGTAAATGTCACCTGTACTGGTTTTTGGTTTGGCGCTAGCAAGGCTTTTTAGAAGGTTACGTTTGGTGAGTCTTGAAAAGAGTTTCCAGTTTTCATTGAAGTGCTTTTGGTTCAGTGATTGGTTTTGCTGTAGTTTGGTTGTGATGTAATCTAATAGTGTTTTTGACCCTGCTGGAAATGATGGTCGTTGGTACCATAATGTATCCTGATAGATTAGCACAGAGCTTGCAGGTGTTGGCATATAAGCTGATAGTAGCTCGTCATTAAAATGATGGTTAAAGGCGCCGTTGGTATTGTAAGTGGATTGTTTTAAAAGTTTGTAATGGAGGCGTTTTTTTGTGCATCTGAGTTCATACGGAATTCTACGTCCAGAATGATTGCAATAGGTAAAGAAGTCATTTTCGAGCTGAGCAATATTTTGTGGAAAATGAGCGGTCGGTTGTTGCTCTTGGGGGGGTATAGTTGCTTTTTTGTTAGTGGAGGGTTGTGTGTGTGAAGTAGGGTGTTCGTTAGGTCCAGAGGTAGTGGAGGGCGTGAGAGTTGCCTCATGTGGGCTTGGCCTTTCTGTTTCATACATCATGATTGATGCACCCACAAAAAGTACAAAAAACACATAGCCGGTGATGCTCTGAACATTGCGCGGCAGTCTCCACGAAACCGTGTTCTCTTTACTGTCTTGGTTAAAGAGTTGCTTTAATGAAAATAATGGCATGACTTACTTTTTCCCCAAAAAAGTTATCCATGGTCAAGTTAGTTGCCAAATTCGTCTTCAATTTCTTTTACAATGTCTTCTGGCGGCTGTTTTCCCCAACCAGAGCGCAATACTTCGCCATATAATGCAACGTCAATTGATCCGGTTTCAATTTGTTTAAGGAACATTGGCAGTTTGTTTTTGTCTACCAATACATAGTGCCATGCGTCTTTGCCTCTATCCTTACCATGCACCAGATATACAAGATCGCTTCGGCGTGTGACCTGGTCGGTAAATGATTTGTTGTTACTTTGTTTGGCAGCTTTGTCGGCAAAACTTTTGGTAGCTTCCCGTGGTTCTGCGGTGTCAGTAAATTTTTCTGCTCTACTAGCAGAAGGTCTGTTGCCCGCAAATTTATTACTAAATCCGCCGCCGCCAGCACCTGAGTTGTTGTCACCATCGTCACCAGAGCCACCGCCCTTGTTGCCGCCAAATTTATCTGCAAATCCCATTAGTTACTCTCCACTTGCATAATAAAGCTCTACACTATTACGGTAGTTGTTAATTGTCACATCATAGGGACTTTTGTTCTTAATTCAAGCAATGAGTTCACGCCTTTTTATGCGTTATATGCCGCGTTGTATTCAAGGGTAAGTGGCGATAGTGCATGCGCTTCGTGCTCATTTACTCGAAGAAGATAGTAAGGTTAAGCATAGAAAACTTTATGTAAGTTGCTTTTGATGTGCATTTATGATAATTAGCAGAACCTAATTTTTTCTAAGGTTCCATCTATGTTTACCGTAGCCATTGCAGGGCGACCTAATGTTGGTAAGTCCACTTTATTTAATCGTCTTATTGGTCAGCGTCATGCGCTTGTTGATGACCGTCCGGGTGTAACGCGTGATCGTCGAGAGGCAACAGCATATATTGCTGGAGTGCCAATAAAAGTGATAGATACTGCTGGGCTAGAAGAAGCTGCTAAGGATAGTCTTGAGCGGCGTATGGTAGAGCAATCGACATTAGCAGTGGATGAAGCCCATTTATGTTTGTTTGTAATTGATGGTGCGGCAGGGCTTAATCATGCCGACCGGCATTATGCTGATTGGTTGCGTATGAAAGACAAGCCAGTGATATTGTTGGTCAATAAATGTGAGGGTTCGCGTGGTGATGATGGCTACATGGAAGCCTTAACACTTGGTTTTGATGATGTGATCATGATTTCAGCAGAACATAATGAAGGTATGGGAGAGCTTTATGATGTGTTGCTTGCTCGGCAAGATATTTATGAAAAGGCAGAAGGGCATTTATCGGTGGAAGCCCAAAAAGCGTTAGATGATGAAGGTAATGAAATACCACAGTTGCAATTAGCTATTTTAGGGCGCCCTAACGCAGGTAAGTCGACCTACCTTAATTGTTTACTTGGCGAAGATAGAATGCTTGTGGGGCCTGAGGCAGGCATAACTCGAGATGCGATTGCAACGGATTGGCAATATAAAGGACAGCCAATTAAACTCATTGATACGGCAGGGATTCGTAGGCGTAGTCATGTGCGTGAAAAACTTGAGAAGCTTTCTGTTTCGGATGCATTGCGGGCACTAAATTTTGCGCATGTGGCAGTATTAATGATGGATGCTAATATTGCACTTGAAAAACAAGACCTAGCCATAGCTGATGTAATTATTAAAGAGGGTCGTCCGTTGGTTATTGCACTTAATAAATGGGATGAAGTGAAAGACAAAGATGCCGTACTTGACGAGGTGCAGTATCAAGTCAATAAGATATTGCAGCAAATTAGGGGTGTGCCAATTATTACTATTTCTGCACTCAAGGGTGTGAATACCGATAATGTTATTGATGCAGCGCTGGAGCTCTATAAAACTTGGAATGTACGGCTGCCAACCGCTAAGATAAACCAGTGGCTTAAAGATGCTGAAAGCAAACATCTTCCTCCATTAGGAAAAAATAAGCGACGAATTAGGCTTAAATATATAACCCAGGGCAATACTCGGCCGCCCACCTTTACATTATTCGCCAATAGGCCTGAAGATATTCCTAAAAGTTACCGACGTTATTTGGTCAATGATCTTCGTTCTGTATTTGGACTTGATGGTGTGCCAATTAGAATGATGTTTAGAAAAAGTGACAACCCCTACGGCTAATAGCATTTTTTTGTTAAAAATGCGTGCAATTGTGTCAAAAGACGTGCTATAAGCGTTTTATTGTAATTTTTTGTACTAAATAAAGGAGTGCATTGATGGCCCAAGAAGAGAATAAAAGACTAATTATGGCGTGTCTTTGCCTTAATGTAGAAGATGTTGGAAAAGCAATTGGAGATGGCGCCGACATAAATGTAGCAGAAACTATATCAAACATAAATTGCAGTCCAATTGGTGAAGTGTTTAAAACATTGTTTAAATCAGCTAATCAAAATGTTGATGGGCATTACCAGCATAATTTGGGAAGAGTAAGAGCTATTTTGCCGTTTATAAAGGCATGCAATGAACAACGAAAGAAAGAAGTTGCGGATGAAATATCCAAGAAGATTTGTGGTTTATTGTCGCCTGACCCTGAATTTCCTGAGATAACCGAAGAGATGCGCAAAAAGCGCATGGAAGATATTTTTAAAGTTGCAAAAGAAGCAGAGATCCCATTAGATAAATTGCAAGAGCTGATAACTCAGGCTATTGAGAAATATCGGGGGATTGAAGAGGGGGTACGTGCTGCTTTTAAAGCATTTCATGCGGTAACACATGGTATTGTTACGGTTGATCAAATAATGACTGATGTTAATCAGGCGTATCAAGAGCAGATTGAAGGACTTGATGAGCATCAAATAATTCAGTCTGGCCAGTCTATTAGTTCAAATGCTGCTAGTCATTTCCTGGAGGCTCATAAAGAGTATGGCGGATTTGAACTACTTAACGCAGAGAATTATGATCCTCCAAAAGATAAGCCTAAGCCTTCTGATGAACAATTAGTGACATGGATGCAACAAAGTTTATATGCCTATATACTAACTGCGTTGGTTGTACATGGTGTTACGAAAACAGAAGGTGGTTTTATTGAACAATATAAAATTGCATTGGAGATTCTGGGTCAGGTGAGGGAGCCTGGGCTTCAAGTAGAAGGTGTAGTGGCTAATCCATATGAAGGTCCAGCGGCAGCGGCAGCAGCAAGTGCTGCTGGTTATGAAAGATAGTTGAAAATAACCTTTTTGTTTAATTTTGTGTAAGTGTTTAAAAAAATAATAGATTATCTGGGGTGTTTTTATGGGAAAAGAAGAGCAAATGCGCAATAATGCGTTAATTGATGGTTGTTTGGCACTTAATGTTGAAAAGGCTAAAGAGGCAATTAAAGGCGGTGCTAGTTTGGATTGTGGTGATATAGAGGGTAATTCTTATAAAAATCCTCGCCAAGCACTATTATCCATGTTGAGCCAAGATCTTATTGGCAAACAACAAGATGATGCGTTTAACTACACTTTGCAAACGGTACGCTGTATTTTTGCTTTACATAAAGGGGAGTATAGCCAGGCTTCCAAAAATGAAGTTGGAAGATACATATTAAATACATTAACAGTTTGGTTGTCACCAAACCCTCAAAACGCTACACAAAAACGTAAAACGCGTGTCGAAGGAGTGATCCAGCTTGCGCTAGAGACTATTGGAGTTGAGTTTGAAAAAGTAGACCTTACGCTTGGTGAAGCTCCTTCTGCGAGTGAAAGAACTAGGGATTTTTTGTCATCGCTAAAACCGTGTGCTGAGGATAGTGTTGATATAGATTCGATACTTAAAGATTTTAATTCATGGTGTCAGGGTGTAGTATTTGAATCAGAAGATAAGGTTGATCCAGATTCATATCGGCCAAGAAATTACAGAAGTACTGAAGACATAATTGATCTGTTTTTTGTGCAGCGGCCTCTATGTCATGGGTATGATCTGTGTGATCCAGATTCATATAAACAAGAAATTACGGCAGATGCTTTAAAAACACAATTTAGCAAACTATTTTATGGTCATATCATGAATGTAAGTGGACAAGTAATAGGCTCTGAAACATGTTCAGCAAAAAAAAAGTTGATTGAAGAATATATGCCGCCAAACGCTCAAATGGAAGCTGTCGCTGGTGCGGCTTTGGGTGTGCCTTTGGTGGGTGTGCCTGCGGGTAGTGATGGTAAAAGACTGGCTGCTGCTGCTCCTGCTCCTGCATCTACTAGGTGGGATTAAAAATAACGATGTTGAGATGTCGGCGTTCTTGCAACTGGTTATGATATCCGGTAAAGTAAGTGCATGGTAATTAGGATGCCCCAATTCATCATTTAGGTAAGCTTTTTTTGTGGGTTACACGCGTCGCTTTTTGATATGGATATTAGCTGTGTTGCTACTTGTGGCGTGCACGCGGCAGGTGTACCGTTTGCGTAATATGGATGCGCGCGGAGTGGAGTTTACTACGGAGCTTTCTAAAGGGTATCTGGAATTTTCTCGTCAAGAATCCTTTGACCTAGACTGGGGTGATGCCCAGCGCTTTGCAACCAAAGGCATCAGGGCAAGGCAGGGTGAGTATGTTGAACCAGAGCATCTGGATATGTGGAGCTTGCCAGCGCATGTTGTGCCCATGATGGCACAGGCCCGTATGCATTTGGTGGAGTTGTTAACGCCAGAGGTGGTGTATAAGTATCCCAAGGAAGCTGCAAGAGTTCAGATTGCATTTGATTGCTGGGTAGAAGAGCAAGAAGAAAACTGGCAGACTGCGCGTATTGCAGGGTGCAGGGAGCATTTTTACCAAAAATTGGATGCGCTCTATACAAAAAGTACCAGCACCGACGTACTGCGCAATTTATTTGCGTCTCCCATGCCAACTGCGGTTATTTATTTTGATGTGGGTAAAACAACATTAACAACACGAACAAAAGAAATTATTAAACATATGGCTGGCCAGCTAGCGCATGTAAAATCATACGACATAATATTAAATGCGTATGCCGACTCCACTGGTAGTAAAGAATTAAACAAACAATTATCACAGCAACGTGCACAAAGTGTTAAAACTGAGCTGATAAAACATGGGGTTTTAGAAGACCGTATTGCTGTGTTTGCATTTGGTGAAGAACATCCAAGATTTCCATCAACAGATGGTAAACATGTGGATGAAAATAGAAGTGTCGAAATTAATATAGATATTATTCGTTAGTTATGCCTGATTTTTCATTAGAGTCACACTATCAAGGAATTATTGTTGGGGTGGATGAAGTGGGCCGTGGTCCATGGGCTGGGCCGGTGGTTGCAGCTGCTGCTGTTGTGCCCATGAGCGCTCCAGTTGATGGAATTAATGATTCAAAAAAGCTTTCTGCAAAAAAACGACAACTCATGTATGACCGTATTATGGAGCATGCCCAGGTTGGTATTGGCAGTGCAAGTGTGCAAGAAATTGATCATATCAATATTTTGGCAGCGACTAAGCTTGCTATGAAACGCGCCATTGCTGACCTTGATCTTGTTCCTGATGTGGTATTGGTGGATGGTAACCAAACATTTGATACAGGATTTGATTGTCCGGTTTATCCGGTGATTAAGGGCGATAGTGTGAGTATGTCAATAGCGGCGGCATCTATTGTAGCTAAGGTTACG
>CALCTU010000137.1 GCA_937907045.1 uncultured Alphaproteobacteria bacterium | reverse complement strand
GTTTGCCAACGTGTAATTTACGTGCTGGTTTAGCAAAGGTTTTCCATTGGTTATGTTTTAGGTCTTCAATGAGTGTGACTTCAACTTTCCGAGATTCTTGTTCTACTATGATGCGTGAAGGAATAACTTTTGTGTTATTGAGAACCAATACATCACCTTGATGAAAATATTGTGTGATATCACGCACATGGTTGTCTGAAAATGTGCCGTCACCCTCTACCACAAGCATACGTGAAGCATCTCGAGGGTCTACTGGTGTTTGAGCAATGCATTCTTGAGGTAGATCAAATTGAAATTCCGAAACGTGCATAGAAAATTATAGTTAGTAAATTAGCGGAGTGTCCTCATAACAGGAAAATAGAGGAAATTCAATGTTAATTGAATGTCAAGCACGTGCTTATATTCTAGCGCTGTCTCATTATACATACAGATTTGAGTGCTGTGCTGGTGAAACTATATTAATCATAAATAAAGTTGCTCGCAACTTCATCTGCGATTAGTATAGTAGTTTAAATTTTTAAACGTTATTTGCTGCAAGAACAAGGTAACTGCTATTTTCCTTGTTGTGATGTAGATATAAAATAACAAGCCAAGCTGGAACAATTTGGATGTAGTGGTAAAAAAAGGATTTGGATGTGGCAAAAGCCAAAGAAGTAGAAGTATCGGATGACAAGAATCATGACAATCAGCCGGTTGCATATTCAATGTCTGTAGGGCTTGTTCCTTGGATGTTACAGCATAATACTTCAATTGCAATTAGTTCATATCAGTCTGGGCGGTTTTATTTATTGGGTGCTAACCCAAAAACAGGCTTAATGGTTGATGAACGATTGCATCAAAAGGCCATGGGTATGGCTATCAATGGGCAAACAATTGCTTTGGCTACGTTGTTTCAGATTCATCAGTTTGAAAATACACTAAATCCAGAAGAAAGACTGAATGAAATATATGATGCATGTTACGTTCCAAGAAAAAGTTTTACTACTGGTGTTTTGGATGCCCATGACATAGGTTTTCGAGCAAATAATGACATTGTGTTTGTTAATACACGGTATAATTGCCTAGCTACATTATCGGATACGAAAAGTTTTACACCCATTTGGAAGCCATTTTTTATTGATAAAATCATTGATGAAGATCGGTGTCATCTCAATGGAATGGCAATGGAAAATAGTGAGCCACGCTATGTGACTGCTGTCAGTAAGTCCAACACCATTGATGGTTGGCGCGATCGACGTTCTAATGGTGGTGTGGTGATTGATGTCGTCAATAATGAAGTGATTTGTGAAGGGTTGTCGATGCCACATTCTCCTCGAGTTTATCACAATAAACTCTGGGTGCTTAATTCTGGTACTGGTGAGTTGGGATGGGTTGATAAAAAGAATAAGAAATTTGTACCCAAGGTATTTTGTCCTGGTTTTGTGCGAGGACTTTTTTTTGTAGGTAAGTATGCGCTTGTAGGATTGTCAAAACCGCGGTATGAACGTTTCGAAGGTTTAGCGTTGGATGCCAAATTAGAAGAAGCAGACTCAGAAGCGTGGTGTGGGGTTCAGGTGATAGACCTTGAAAAAGAGACATGCGTACAATGGTTTAGGATTGATGGAGTAGTTGGGGAAATTTATGATGTTGCGGCTATTAAAGGAATAACATGCCCAATATCATTTGGATTTGGTTGTGCTGAGATTAGAAGCTTAGTAACGTTTAACACATTAGATGATACATCGTTAAGACAAGATCTGTGTTAATGATGAATATTGGGGGTGATTACTTATGTTGATCAGGTCGATAAAAAATGTTGCATTAACTACGGCTTTTATGAGTGTGGCATTTTTAGGGTATGGCCGTCGTAGCGCTTATGCAGCTTGTTCTGCAGTGGGGGCGGATGTTACGTGCTCTGGGACAAATACTACTACCCAGACAATTAGTGTTAATGATGCCAATGTAGTTACAACTTCTGGGTTTAGTGTTATTACAACAACAGGCAGAGCTATTAATCTTACAGGAAATGGTAACGTAAGATTTGTAGATGAAAATAGCAGTACCTTGACATCAGGCGATAATTCGGCAATCAATTTTACAGGTGTTTCAAATAATGGTCTCACTGCTTCAGATATTGTGGTGTCTACCGGCGGTACTATTACGGGAAATACTTATGGTGTTAGTGTCATTAATTCTGGAAGCGGTTCGACAACCATTACAACCACGGGTACGGTTACAGGAACAACCGGTGATGGTATCTTTATTAACCTTTATACAAGTAGTGCTGATGACGTTACTATTTCATCCTATAATGTGTATGGTGGTGACGCAGGTATTAACATTAATGACGGTGGCACGAACTCAAATGCGCTTTCGGTTACGTCTACAGGTACAGTAACTGGTACCACAGAATATGGCATAAGAATTGATACAAATTCAGCTAATACTGGCGTTACCGTTAATGTGGTTACTGTTACTGGTTATAATGCAGGAATTTATGTTGATAATGATGGTGTGGCCTCTACGTCTGTGACTGCAACAGGTACGGTAACAGGAACATATGATAAAGGCGTGGATGTTAATAATGACCCCACTACAATTAATACAGTTGTTAGTCTTGCTTCAGTGACTGCTCCAAATGAAGCTATCTTTGTTTATAACTACGGTTCAGGATATGCTTCTATTACGTCGACCGGTACAGTAACAAGTACAAATGATAAAGGAGTTGTTGCTGTCAATGACGATGCCTCTACAAACCTTATTGTGAATGCAGCAACCGTTACAGCGTCGGATGATGGTATATTTGTCAATAATGCTGGATCCGGTTATATGTCTGTGACTGCAACAGGTACTATAACCAGCTCAACCCAAAGCGGTATAGAAGTGTATAATGACAATACGTCAGGAAATATTGCGGTAAGTGCAGCGGATGTAAGTGCATATAGTTATGGTATTTCAGCGGTAAATAATGGAACCGGATCGGTTTCTATAACATCCACAGGGACAGTGTCTAGTAGCGGTGATAAGGGTGTTTATATTTATAATGATGCAGGCAGTACAAGTGCTACCATTAATGTGGCAAGTGTTACAAGTTATGATCAAGCCATTTATATTGATAATAATGGTTCTGCTGCGGCATCCATTACTTCTTCTGGAACCGTAACAAGTACTGCAGGTAGTGGAATCTATGTTAATAATTCAGCAGCTTCTACTGATATTTCAATCAGTGTGGATAGGATTACGTCAGATGAAGAAGGTATTTATTCAAGAAATTTTGGTTCAGGCTACACGTCAATTACCGCAACTGGCACAATAACAAGTGCCACCGATAAAGCGTTATACCTTTATGGTGACGCTTCTACTACCAATATTACTGTCAGCGCGGTTGGTGTGACAGCGTCAAACAAAGCTATTCATATTGATAATGATGGCTCGGGTAATACATCTATTACGGTTACGGGTACGGTAGTTAGTACAAATAATGAAGGAATTCAGGTTGATCAAGCAGCAACAGCTGCCAATGTTACGATTACTAGCGTGGCGGTAACTGCTAATACTGAGGCCATTGCAGTTACTAATAACGGTTCAGGAAGTGTTGCTGTTACCACAAGTGGTGCCATTACAAGTACAACATTAGAGGCAATCGATATTACCAATGCCGGTACAACAACGGACGTGACTACCTCAGCGGCATTAAATGGGAATACAGATGGTATTATTATTGACCATAATGGTTCAGGTGCAATTACGGTTACCAGCACTGCAATGATTACCGCTACCACTGATGATGGTATTGATATCGACAATAGTGCAGCGGGTGGAAATGTAACTGTAAATACTAGTAGTATTGCATCCAGCGATAGAGCTATTCATATTGATAATAATGCCACAACGGGCAATACGACGGTCGCTGTGAGTGGGACTGTGGCTTCATCTGCGGGCGCGGGTATTGACGTTTCAGCGCCAAGCTCAACGGGTACTGTTTCTATTGTTAATAATAGCTCATTAACGGCACTTACAGACGGAATTACTGTGGCAGCTAATAGCTCCTCTGGTGTGGTAATTACCATCAATAATGATGTAACAAGTTCTGGAGGTGCAGCAGGTAATGATGCAATTGATGTAACCGCCACAACAAATGGTGTTACTGTGACTGTACAAAATGGGGCGAGTATTAGTGGTAATGAGGCACTTAACTTTAATTCTGGTACACCCGCAACCGTAACTTTAGATGGTAGTGCTTCAGAGGTGGCTGTTACGGGTACTGGAGGTACTGCCATTGATTTTGGAACTGGCAGTGATAGTTTAGTAATGCAAGGTACGGTATCCATTACAGGTAGTGTGCTGGCAGATAATGGTACCGATACGCTTACATTTAATGGCACAACAGTGACACTTGCTGATGGTAGTAGTTTCCAAGGATTTGAGTCTATATCGGTTGTCGGTGACAATACATTAAATGGTGACTTAACCGCTTCAAGTTTATCCCTTGGAGGCAATTCTGGTAGTTCGCTTAGAATTAATGGAACACTTACAGTGGGGACACTTAATATCACCAGCGGTGGTACGTTTGGTGGTAATGCTACCTTGGTAGGTGATTTAAATTTGCAAAGTGGAGCAACATTATCGCCCGGAAATTCAATAGGAACATCGACCGTTACTGGAGATGTGACGCTAGAAAATGGTTCGGTTTTTGAAGTGGAGGTTTCTGGGTCTGATGCTGATAGGCTAGTGGTTACTGGTAGTGTCACAATTGATAGTGGTGCCACGTTAAGTATTGTTGAATTAGCGAGCTTTTCTGGGACGGTTGATATTATTACAGCGAGTAATGCTCTAACCGGTACATTTGATCAGGTTCTTGATGGAACCAATGGCACGACGTTGTCTTATTCGGATAAAGTATTAACGTTATCCTCTGTGGACTCGAGTAATTTTAGTGCAAATGTTCAGGCGGGCTTTGGCAGTGGACTATTGTTTGGTGATACCATTTTAGGAAAAGCGTCGGACGATGACTCTGAGGAGCCAAAGCCAACATTATGGGTGCGTCCTGTTTATCGTAGAAGCCGGATTGGTCAAAGTGATGAGGTATCAGCGTCGCATAATACGCAGTACGGTGTGGCCCTGGGTGGTGAGTCAATGGTTGCAGATGAAGTGATTGTCGGGTTTGCACTAGCTGATATTGCATATGAAGTGGATGTTGATGGGAATAAAGGTAGTAGTGATGGTAATGGTATTTATGCTTCATTTTATTCAACATTGAGGCATTCGGTTGATCACTATCAGACATACACCACGTTAGGAGTCTTAGCTGGTTACAGATCAAGCGATCTTCAGCGTGTTGTAAGAAATAATGCGGTTAATAGCAACGCTACAGCATCTTCTTCTGATATTGATGTGGGCGCCTTTGTTCAGGTGGTTTCACATATTCCGTATGATGATATATGGCAAATATCACCAAAGGTTAGTGCAACATATTTGCATACATATGCTGGTGGTTTCACCGAATCAGGTGGCGGTGCTGCGGGTGTCCGTGTTAATGATTATGACTTTGGTACATTAAGGATGAGTCAGTCAGCGACCGTTAAGTACAAAAAAGGCTTTGATATGGGTGCATTGCAACTCTATCCATATGTGGGTGCAGGTTTCTCCCAAGAACTAACAGTTTCGGATCGAGAGATTTCGGGTGTATTTCTTAGCAATAATTCAAGCTTTACAGATGGGTTAGATGAGCGTGACAGACGTTTCTTTGAAATTAATGCTGGTGCAGAATTTGCAATAAATGATGATATTTCAGGTCATGTGAATTATCGGTATGCTAGAGATAATGCTGAACAACAGCGTGATGTGTGGCTGGGTATGAGTATAAAGTTTTAGTATGATTAAAAGTAACCAACCAATGAATCAATGGTATGCCAAGAAAGAATTTTGGCTTGGTTTTATTCGTATGTTTGCTCGTTCGCATTACATTGCAGCAATATTGGCGGTTGCTGTGTTTGCATCTGTATTTTGGACCTATGATGCTATTACTAATAGTGATAATGTTTTTGGTCCCAGCCCGGAGCAAGTTATTGGCCTTATTATTTTGGACCTGATATTGATTCTTGCGCTAGTGGCTGTGATTATTCGTCGGCTGGTCATGCTTTTTATTCAGCGCCGTCAAGGAGTAACGGGCTCACGGTTACAAAGTCGTATCATTATAATGTTCTCATTGGTTGCGATTATTCCGGCCGTAGTGATGGCAATATTTTCAGCCATCTTTTTTAATCTAGGTATTCAGGTGTGGTTTGATAAGCAAATTGACTCTGCCATTGGTGGGGCTGTGAATGTTGCTCAAAGTTATTTAGAGGATCATAAAAAAATTATTAAGGCGGATATTCAAGGGTTAGGTGTAAGACTGAGTCAGTCAGCACATTTCTTGCGAGATAATCCCAAGGTGTTTAACCAGGTAATATCGGCCCTTACGCAAGGATCGTTGTCTGAGGTGGTGGTGTTATCAAGAGACAAGGTTATTGCGAAAAGTAACTTGAGTTTTTTTATGTCCATTGATGGTCCCACAGAAGAGGATTTTAATTTAGCGGACCTGGGAAATGTAGTGATTTTAAGTTCGGATGATGAACGACACAGGGTTAGGGCGTTAATGCGGTTGGATAATTTTTTGGATGCCTATTTATTAGTTGGTCGTTTGGTTGATGAAAAGATTGTTCATTATATGGAGTTAAGTGAAGAAGCTTCAAGTCAGTATTCTTCGCTTAAGGATAATATTGCTCAGGTTGAAATTAAGTATTTCATGGTATTTGTGATTGTATCGCTTTTAATTTTATTGATTGTGGTGTGGATAGGTTTTGTTTTTGCAGTAAATCTGGTGAAGCCCATAAGTGTGCTTTTAGAAGCTACCGAGAAAGTGAAAGAGGGTAATCTTGCCGTAAGGGTGCCTGAAGGGCATGATAATGATGAAATATCGGTGCTTAGCCGTGCATTTAATAGGATGACGAAGCAGTTGCGACAACAGCGAATAGACCTTGTGAGCGCGCAGCGATGGGCTGCGTGGTCTGATGTTGCTAGACGTATTGCTCATGAAATTAAGAATCCTTTGACACCCATTCAGTTGGCGTCGCAACGGTTGGAGAAAAAGTTTAAGAATCAGGTTCAAGATATTGATTTATTTGAAAAATACTTATCAACAATATCGAATAATGTCTCTAGTATTGGCAAAATGGTTGAAGAGTTTGCGAATTTTGCTCGTCTTCCTGCGCCAGATTTTGAAGACGTGGAAGTATGTCAGTTGATTAAAGAAATTGCATTTTCAAGAGAAGCTGTAGCTAAAGGGGTAGAAGTTAAAGTGGATATCCCTAATGTGCCAGTATATTTATATGCTGATAAGGGACAATTATCGAGGGTTCTTACAAATCTTATAAAAAATGCAGAAGAATCAATTGTCGAAAAACATAAGGGCAATTCCGAAACAGACAACTCTTTTATCTGTGTAAAGTTGGTGATGAATACTTCAACATGCAGTATTGTGGTAACAGATGATGGTATGGGTTTTGATGCTTTGCTGCTTGGTCGTATTACCGAGCCTTATGTGACTACTAAGAGTAAAGGAACAGGGTTAGGGCTGTCGATTGTAAAGAAAATAGTTGAAGACCATCATGGTACTATAAACTTTTCTAATCATGATAATGGAGCTTGCGTTACTATGGAATTTCCGGTAACCACTAAGCAGGAATAATGTTATATCATTTTTAAAATGGTGATGATTATATAGGGGAAGAAAGTTAAAAAGGGGAACAGAGTGACTGATATTCTTGTTGTTGATGACGAAGAAGATATACGTGAACTCATTAGTGATATTTTAGTTGATGAAGGTTGTAAAGTTCGGACAGCTAAAAATAGCGATGAGGTGTTTGCCTTGGTACAGCAACGTGTGCCACAGGTTGTGATACTTGATATTTGGTTGCAAGGAAGTAACCTAGATGGTTTAGGTATTCTAGAGCAACTAAAACGAAAATTTTCGAATTTGCCGATTATTATGATTAGTGGCCATGGCAATATTGAAACTGCAATTAGTGCCATTAAACTTGGTGCATATGATTATATTGAAAAGCCTTTTAAGGAAGAGCGCTTATTAAGGCTTGTTAAAAGAGCTATAGAAACGGCGAATTTACAGCAAGAAAATGAACGTCTTCGGCGTGCTCATGTTTATGAGTCACAGCTTGTTGGAAAATCTACGGCGATTGTTCGGTTAGCAGAATCTATTTTGAAAGTTGCTCCTACCGATAGTCGTGTGCTTATTTCTGGACCTCCTGGTTCTGGGAAAGCAACCGTAGCCAGAATGATTTTTGAACGTTCACGTAGATCTGGAAAACCTTTTGTGGTGTTTGATGCAAATCATTGCAAAGAAAATGCGTTTTATGAACAGCTCTTTGGGTCAGTAGCCGACAGCGCTGAAGGTCAGGTTGCAGGTGTGAATGTAGGGGTGTTTGAGCGTGCAAATGGGGGAACATTGCTTATTGATGAGGTTGCTAGCCTACCCTTAAGTGTTCAAGGTGATATATTACGGGTACTGCAAAATGGTTGTTTAGAGCGTTCAGGAAGTAAGCATAAGGTAGAGGTTGATGTAAGGGTGATTGCAACTACCAATAAAAATTTAAAATCGGAAATATCACAAGGTCGGTTTAGAGAAGATTTTTATTACCGATTATGCGTGGTTCCTCTGGAAGTTCCTGCGCTTAAAGATCGTAGAGAAGATATACCGATGCTTGTTCGTTATTTACTAAAACGATGCGCTAAGACCATGGGTGTTGCTACTCGTCAGGTGGATCAGTCGTTATTAGCTGCGTTTGAAAGGTACCATTGGCCAGGAAATATCCGTCAGCTTAAAAATGTTGTGGAATGGTTGTTAATTATGGCGCCCCAAACCGATGGTGACGTACTATCGTCAACTATCTTGCCTCCGGATTTGCTTGTTGGAAATACTGAAAATGAATCTGAACAACAATCCAGTAAATCAGATATGTTGGATAAACACGTGTTAAATATGCCTCTTAGGGCAGCAAGAGAGGTGTTTGAAAGAGCATATTTGTCAGAGCAATTGTCACGATTTAGTGGTAATATTTCACGTACTGCAAATTTTGTTGGAATGGAACGGTCTGCATTTCATCGAAAAATTAAAACTCTAGGAATCCAAAATATTGAAGAAGTAGTATGAAAGTCATTGTATGTGGTGCAGGTCAGGTTGGCACTGCCATTGCTCGTCAGTTGGCTATGGAAGATAACGATGTAAGTGTTATTGATCAGTCAGAAGAGCTTATTCAGCGTATTGGTGATACATTGGATGTGAGGGCTAGAGTTGGTAACGCTTCTCATCCGCCTTTGCTTAAAGAACTTGGTGCTGAGGAAGCGCAGATGATTATTGCAGTTACCATGTCCGATGAAGTAAATATGGTAGCGTGTCAAATTGCTCACTCATTGTTTGATATACCGGTTAAGATTGCAAGAATTAGGCATTCTAATTATTTAATGCCCCAGTGGAGTCACTTATATCGTCACGATCACCTTCCGATTGATTATATTATATCTCCAGAGGCTGAAGTTGCTAAGGCTGTGATTCATCGTTTGCATGTACCAGGAGCTGTGGATACTATTCCTTTTGCAAATGGTTTGCTTAAAATTGTGGGAATGCGATGTACTTTAGATTGCCCTCTTATTAACATGAACCTATCTAAGATACGTTCTAAATTATCAGAATTTAGTGTTAGTATTCTTGGTGTTATGCGCGAAGATAATTTTATCATTGCGAATGATCATATTGATCTACTGATAGATGATGAGCTCTACTTTGCTGTTGATAGTAATCATGTTCGGCAGGTAATGTCGATTCTTGGTCATGAAGAAGGCAAAGCGCATCGTATCGTTATTGTAGGGGGAGGTAATATTGGTCTTCATCTGGCACAATCGCTTGAAAATGATGAAAAAGAGATGAAAATTAAGCTGATTGAGGTCGATAAAAATAGAGCAGAATTTGTTGCAGATAGACTATCTCACTCAACAGTAATTAATGGCGATGCTCTGTCTCAAGAAATACTCAATGAGGTAAATGTTGCAAACACAGAAACTCTTATTGCTGTGTCTAATGATGATGAGGTAAATATTCTATCATCCTTGCTGTCCAAAAGACTTGGGTGTCAGCGAGTGGTGTCTCTTGTTACTAATGCGGCTTCATACTCGCCATTAATGGCATCTTTGGGTATTGATGTGGTGGTAAATCCTCGTGAAATTACGGTTTCAACAATTTTACAGCATGTTAGGAAAGGGCAAATTATTTCTGCGCGATCTATATGTAAAGGAAAGGCGGAAATTATAGAAGCCGAAGTTATTGAGCAATCGTCCGTGGTTGGTAAGCATTTAGAAGAAATAGGTCTTCCTGATGAGATTATTATTGGAGCTATAGTTAGGAATAACGAAGTGTTGTTGCCTGATGGTGATCTTGTGTTAGAAAAAGCAGATCGTATTGTTATGCTAACTCAAGCAAGGGGTGTCAAGCAGCTTGAGAGAATATTTTCAGTAAAATTTGAGTTTTTCTAAGGTGATGATGTTCATGGGTGAAAATACCATTTCTTGAAAAAGAGATGGAGGTATAGTGTTAAATTTGAAAGTGGTAAATGTATGTTTCAGTTTGTATGTATTAATGGTCAGTTTGTTCGTTATGCCAATGCAATGATTCATGTAGATGACAGAGGTAATCTTTTTGCAGATGCTGTGTATGAGGTTATGGGTGTTAAAAATGGTACTATTATCTTTTTTGAAGATCATATGAAGCGTTTGCGACGCTCGCTTGCAGGACTAGCTATCAACTATGAGGTACAAAAGGATTACATAAACGAGACAGTTGCAAAGTTATTAAAGAAAAACAAAGTTCAAGAAGGGTTTGTTTATCTTCAAATTTCGCGTGGTTATGCTCCGCGTACACATGCATTTCCTGCTGCATCAACTAAGCCAACGGTTGTTATGAGTCTATTGGAGCCGCAATTATTATCGCATGAAGCATTTTCGGAGGGTGTTCATGCAATAACATATCCAGATTTGAGGTGGAAGAGAAGGGATCTGAAAACAGTTTCGTTGCTTCCCAATGTTTTGGCCAAGCAGTCTGCCTCAGAGCAGCGCGCCCAAGAAGCATTGCTTGTTGAAGATGATACTATCATGACTGAAGGGAGTTCAACTAATTTATTTATTATTAATTCGGAAGGTGAGTTGCTAACACATCCGTCGGATAATAATATTTTATGTGGCATTACCAGGTCCAAGGTAATTGAATTGGCCCTCAAAGAAAATATGGTAGTCAAGGAAGAGGTGTTTACAAAGCATGCGATGTTGCAGGCAAACGAAGTGTTTATTACCTCGACAACCAAACGCATTTTACCTATAACTACGATTGATGAGTTTGTGATAGGAGATGGAAAAGTGGGGAAAGTTACAAGTCGTCTGAGTAAGATACTAAATGATTTTGTGGCGCAATATTTAGAACAGAAAGTATAAGTTATATTAGCTATCATGATCGAGAAACCAAAAGCAATATTATTTGATTGGGATAATACCCTAGCCGACACCTGGCCTACAATTCATGAGGCCCTTACCCATACGTTTGTCACAATGGGCAAAGAGCCATGGACATTTGAACAAACCAAAGAGAAAGTCCATCGGTCATTAAGGGATTCTTTTCCAGAGATTTTTCATGATAAATGGGAGGAAGCTGGTCAGCTTTATCTTGATTATTTTGAGTCAGTTCATATTGAGCGGTTAACGCCAATTAAACATGCTAAAGAGATGCTTGATGCTCTCAAAGAGACAGGAATTTACACTGCGGTTGTTAGCAATAAAACGGGATATAATCTTAGAAGTGAAATTTCTCATCTTGGCTGGGGACATTACTTTGCCAAGCAAATAGGAGCAAAAGATGCCAAAAATGACAAGCCACATCCAGACCCTATCTATTTGGCACTTGAAGGTTCAGGCATTGAGCCTAATAAGGATGTGTGGTTAATTGGAGATAGTCTTACTGACTTGGAGTGTGCGTATAATGCAAAATGCAAACCTGTTTTTTACGGTGACCAAGATTTAACCGATGCTCGGTTTGCTCATGTGCAGCCAGATTTGCATATAAGTGATCATCAACAACTGCATCAAATAATAAAGGATTTGGTGTAAGATGGGGCAAGTGCGTTGTTTGGTCCTTCACCCGTATGTAAAGTCTCACCAAGATTGGCGAGAAGATAGGGAGTATAAACTGCAAGAGGCGCAAAGCCTTGTAAGTGCACTTTCGGCTGTTGAGGTTTCTAGGGCTAGTTTTGTACCATTGGCAAATATTGTTCCTTCTACCTATATAGGCAAGGGCAAACTAGAGGAATTTACTGATTTTATTGAAAGTGAATCCATTGAGCTGGTGGTATTTAATGTGTCATTAACTCCAATTCAGCAACGTAATCTTGAAAAATTTCTTAAGGCAAAAGTGATCGATCGTACGGCACTTATTCTTGAAATATTTGCGGAGCGTGCACAGACTAAAGAAGGGAAGCTGCAAGTTGATTTGGCTATGCAAGAATACCAAAAATCTCGGCTTGTGAGATCATGGACACACCTGGAGAGGCAGCGCGGTGGTGCTGGTTTTATGGGTGGTCCAGGTGAGCGTCAAATAGAATCAGATAGACGACAAATTGCAAAGCGTATTGATCAAATTAAAGTATCGCTTGAAAAAGTTGTGAAGCGGCGTCAATTGCATCGCAAGGCCCGCAAGAAAGTGCCATACCCAATTGTATCGTT
>CALCTU010000136.1 GCA_937907045.1 uncultured Alphaproteobacteria bacterium | reverse complement strand
TTAGAAAAGCACATAAAGGCCGCATTCATGGAAATGCTAAAGGTGGTACAGATTTGCTGTTTGGTTCCTTTGGTATGAAGGCGTTAGAGCCAGAAAGGATTACTGCACGTCAGATAGAGGCCGTTCGTCGTACTATTCAGCGTTATATTAAGCGTGCTGGTCGTCTTTGGATTCGTATTTTTCCAGACGTACCTGTTTCACAAAAGCCTGCAGAAGTACGTATGGGTAAAGGTAAAGGTTCTCCAGAATATTGGGCGTGCCGTGTGAAACCTGGTCGTATTATGTTTGAACTTGAAGGTGTTTCTGAAGAACTTGCTAGAGGAGCTTTTGAAAGAGCTGCAGCAAAGTTACCTATTCGAGTTAAATTTATTAAACGTGTCGGTCAATAAGGGCTAAATGAGATAAGGAGTTATAAGCATGAAAATCGCAGATATTCGTTCTAAGACCGCTGATGAATTAAAAGAGCTTTTAATAAGTTTAAAAAAAGAAGCATTAAATCTTCGTTTTCAAAAAGCGCATGGTGAATTAGAAAAAACAGATCGTATCCGTAAAGTTAGAAAAGATATTGCTAAAGTTAAGACGGTACTATCACAGCAACTACAACAATCTAAACAAGGTGAGGCCGTAAATGCCTAAACGTATTTTGCAAGGTAAAGTAGTCAGTAATAAAAACGACAAAACGGTTGTTGTTAAAGTGATCCGTAAGATTACTCATCCTGTCTATAAAAAAATTGTACAGGTGAGTAAAAAATATACGGCACATGATGAGACTAATCAGTGTCAGGAAGGTGATTCGGTTAAAATTATCGAATGCCGTCCATTGTCAAAACGTAAACGTTGGAAGGTAATTAGCGAAGATCAAGCTGCCTAAATATTTAGTGTAGTTATTAGATGATTTGCCAAGAAACAAAAGGAATGTAGATAATGATTCAAATGCAGACCGTATTAGATGTTGCCGACAACTCTGGAGCTAAAAAGGTTCAGTGTATTAAAGTATTAGGCGGGTCAAAAAGAAAGACGGCCTCTATTGGTGACGTGATTGTTGTTTCAATTAAAGAAGCAACACCTAGAGGTAAGGTTAAGAAAGGTACCGTAAGTCGTGCTGTGATTGTACGTACTAAAAAAGAAATCAGACGCCCAGATGGTAGCGCAATTCGTTTTGACAGCAATGCGGTTGTGCTTCTTAATGCGCAAAACGAGCCGATTGGTTCGCGTATTTTTGGCCCAGTAACTAGGGAATTGCGCTCACGTCGTTTCATGAAAATTATTTCACTTGCTCCGGAGGTTCTTTAACATGTCAGTTAAGCTTAAGATTAAAAAAGGCGATAAAATTGTCGTTACCACTGGTAAAGACAAGGGTAAGCAAGGTGATGTTATTGAGGTTCTTGCTTCTAAAAATAAAGTTCGTGTTGCGGGTATTAATATTGCAAAACGTCACCGTGCAGCAAGTATGCAAGGTGCGGCTGGTATTATTGATATTGAGCAGCCAATTCATGTTTCTAATGTTGCCATAGTTGATCCTAAAACTTCTAAAGCAACAAAAGTTGGCTATAAATTACTAAAGGACGGTAAGAAAGTCCGTTTCGCTAGAAGTTCTGGTGAAGTGATCGATAATTAGATTTTAAGGGATGAATAAAGCGATGAGTGCTAATTACCAAACATTATATCAAGAGCAGGTTATCGGTATGCTGAACGAAAAGTTTGGCTACGAAAATCCTATGCAGGTACCTAAAATAGAAAAAATTATTCTAAATACGGGTCTTAAAGAAGCCGATAATAAAGCGATCGAAGCTGCTGTTGCTGATATGACATTAATTTCTGGTCAAAAACCAGTTGTAACAAAAGCCAAAAAATCAATTGCAGGATTCAAGCTTCGTGAAAATACTCCTATTGGATGTAAAGTAACGTTGCGTGGTAAACGCATGTATGAATTTTTAGAGCGTTTGGTTAATATTGCTTTACCGAGGGTTCGTGATTTTAGAGGTCTATCTCCTAAATCATTCGATGGTAAGGGTAATTATGCGTTTGGCTTGAAGGAACAAATTGTTTTTCCTGAAATTGATTATGATAAAATTGATAAAATTCGTGGCATGGATGTTGTTATCGTAACATCTAGCGATAATGATGATCATGCGAGGGAATTACTTCGTGGATTTAACTTGCCATTTACTGGACAACAACAACAGCAGTAGGAAAAAATTATGGCTAAAGTATGTATGGTTGAGCGTGATAAAAAAAGAAAGCGTTTACAAGCAAAAAATGCTTCTAAGTACGCACGCCTTAAAGAGATTGTAATGGATCGTTCTTTACCAATTGAGGAACGTTTTGAAGCTCAACTTAAACTTAATAAATTACCACGTAATTCATCAAAAGTGCGTTACCGTAACCGTTGTGAGGTTACTGGTCGCCCTCGTGGTTTTTATCGTAAATTTAGAATGTCACGTATTACACTTAGAGAGCTTGCTTCTTTGGGTATGATTCCTGGTGTGATCAAGTCTAGCTGGTAGGAGAATATAAAGATGACAATGACAGATCCATTAGCAGATATGCTAACTCGTATTAGAAATGGTCAGCAAGCTAAACTATATAGTGTTGAGTCTCCATACTCTGATCTACGTTTCTCTGTTTTAGAAGTTCTCAAAAGTGAAGGATATATTACTGATTTTGAGAAAGTAGACGGAAAAGATGGACACCCTGCAATTTCAATTGTATTGAAATACCATGAAGGTAAAGGTGTTATATCGGTATTGAAAAAAATATCGAAGCCTGGCCGCCGTGTATATTCCAAAATTAAGGATTTGCAGCAATTTTATAATGGTCTTGGTGTTGTTATTCTCTCTACATCTAAGGGAGTAATGGCTGATCACGAGGCAAGAAAAGAGAATTTGGGCGGTGAAGTACTTTGTAACGTCTTCTAGTTCATTGGTAATGTTTAAAGGATAACAATTATGTCACGTATTGGAAAAACACCTGTTGATGTACCTTCGGATGTAAATATTTCTGTTGAAGAACAGCGCATCATCATTAAAGGTAAGTTGGGTCAGCTTGAAGCACGTCTTGATGATTCGGTTAACGTGGTTGTTGATGATGGTAAGGTTTCAGTTACACCAGCAAATGACAGTAAAGCTGCTCGTTCTATGTGGGGTACGCTACGTAGTATTATTTCAAATATGGTTAAGGGTGTAACAGACGGTTTTGATATAAGACTTGTTATCAACGGTGTTGGTTATAAAGCTGCTATTAAAGGCAAGCACTTAGTCTTATCTCTTGGTTATAGTCATGATGTAATCTATGCTATACCTGAAGGTGTAACTATGAAGTGCGAGAAGCCAACGTTGTTGGTAATATCAGGTGCCGATAAGCAGTTAATTGGACAAATTGCAGGTGAAATTATCAAATTACGTCCTGTAGAACCATATAAAGGTAAGGGTATTTATATTGAAGGTTCTTACATTAGACGTAAAGAAGGTAAGAAGAAATAATTATTCTAGATCGTAAGTATTGGACTTATGGGATCTAACTTTAAATGACATGATAAACTGAGGAATACACGATGACATCTTTAGCTTTACAAAAACGCAGAAAGTTTCGCGTAAGGAAGAATTTAGCTAAGCATAACAAGCAAGGTAGACCACGCTTGACTGTTTTCCGTTCTAATCAGCATATATATGCACAAGTGATTGATGATGTTACTGGCAAAACGCTAGTATCAGCATCGACTTTTGAGAAGGAATTGGCTAAAAAAGTTGCGAATGGATCAAATATTGATGCTGCAAAGCAAGTTGGCGCTGCTATTGCTAAAAAAGCAAAAGATGCCAAAATAACAGAAGTTATTTTTGACCGCGGTGGTTATATCTACCACGGACGTGTGAAGGCACTTGCTGACGAAGCAAGAGCAAATGGACTAACATTCTAATATTTTTATACTCAAGGATAAAATAGGCAAACATTATGTCACAAGTATCATCAGCAAAAGTTGAACAAGAGCAAAACGAACTAGAGAACCGTCTGGTGTCGGTTCGTCGTGTTACTAAGGTAGTAAAAGGTGGACGTAGACTTGGTTTCTCGACTTTAGTTATCTGTGGCGACACAAAAGGACGTGTTGGATATGGATCAGGTAAAGCTTTAGAGGTAATGAATGCCAAAACAAAAGCTACTGAAGAAGCTAAAAAATATTTACAGCGCGTACCTCTTCGTGAAGGTCGTACATTACACCATGATGTTGTGGGTTACTTTGGTGCTGCTAAGGTGATGTTACGTTCTGCACCTCCAGGTACTGGAATTATTGCAGGTGGTCCGTTGCGTGCGGTATTTGAATGTTTAGGTGTGCATGATGTGGTAGCAAAATCGATTGGTACAAGCAATCCATATAACATGGTTAAAGCGTGTTTTGATGCATTTGAAAAAATGAATTCGCCTCGTAGTATTGCTGATAAACGTGGCAAGAAAATTGGTGAGATTGTTGGCCGTCGTGAAACTGCTAAATCTAAAAATAATGATGCAACAGAACAGCAGGATGATGCGGCAGTAGCTGCTAAGCCTGCAGCCAAAAAGAAAGCTGCTGCTGATAAAAAAGACACAAAAGCTAAAGCTAAAACTAGTTCAACCAAGAAGGCTGACTCTAAGTAGGGAATAAATATTATGAACGCGTCAAATACAGAAAAAAAAGCGACCGCTAAAAAAAGCAAAGCACCTGCAAAAAAAACTGCAAGTAAAGCTTCTAAAACTGTAACGGTTAAACAAATTGGTAGCCCAATAGGAAGACGTGCTGACCAGCGTCAGACTCTTGTGGGACTTGGTTTGAATAAATTACACAGGCAGCGTACGCTTGAAGATACTCCTTCGGTCAGAGGAATGATTAATAAAGTTTCACACCTTATTGAGATTGTTGAGCAATCTGCTTAATTCTTAGTGGATGTGAGTAAAATTAAATAACGTATTTTAGTATACAAGAGGATATCATGGCATTAAATCAACTAACGGATGAGTCTTATAGCCGTAAAAATCGTAAACGTGTTGGTAGAGGGATTGGCTCTGGTAAAGGTAAAACTTGTGGAAGCGGGCATAAAGGGCAAAAATCACGCTCAGGTGTTTCCATCAATGGTTTTGAAGGTGGTCAAATGCCTATTTATATGCGTCTTCCTAAGCGTGGATTTGTAAATAGCAATCGCGAGATTATCGACACTGTAAACTTACAGGACCTTCAGGCAGCAGTTGATAAAAAATTAGTTGATGCTAAAAAAGAAATTACACCTGAGATTTTGGCTGAAATTGGACTTGTTAAGAAGGGCCTTAAGGTAAAACTTCTTGGTAAGGGTAAAATTACTGATGCGGTAAAGGTCTCTGTACATCATGTTTCTGCATCTGCTGAAGCGGCTGTAAAAAAAGCTTCTGGTGCTGTAACATTGATTAGCAAGGGTGAAGACGCAAAGGCAGCACCTAAAGAGAAAAAGGCTGCACCTAAAGATAAAACATCAAAAGCTGCAAGTGCTAAGAAAGATAAATAATAATAGATAATGCATACATATATGTGTGCATATCGTTTTCTTGGTTTGTTAGCCAACTTAAGGGGATATATCAAGGTAGATTATGTCATCTGTTACCAATAAAATGGCGTCAAATGTAAATCTTGGCGTATTCGGTCAAGCAAAAGAACTTAAGCGACGTCTTTTATTTATGCTTGGTGCACTCGTTGTTTATCGTTTTGGTACGTATATTCCACTTCCTAATATTGACCCACAAGCATTGTCACAACTTGTACAGCAAAACTCTGGCGGTGTGCTGGGGATGTTTAATATGTTCTCTGGTGGTGCTTTGGGACGTATGTCAATATTTGCACTCAATATCATGCCTTATATTACGGCATCGATTGTAATGCAGCTTATGACAGTTGCTACACCAAGTCTTTCACAGCTTAAAAAAGATGGCGAAGCTGGTAGAAGAAAACTTACGCAATATACGCGTTATGGTACTGTTCTTTTGGCTGGTCTTCAGGGTTGGGGGATTGCCACAGGGTTAATGCAAATGAGTGCAGGTGGCAGTGCTGTTGTGGTAGATCCTGGTATTATTTTTGTCCTTACAACTGTAGTAACCTTGGTTGGCGGTACAATGTTTTTAATGTGGCTAGGTGAGCAAATTACGGCACGCGGTATTGGTAATGGTATCTCGCTTATTATATTTTCCGGTATTATTGCAGAATTTCCTTCTCAAATTGGCCAAACATTTGAAATGGGCCGAACCGGTGAATTGCAAACTTGGGTTATATTAATGTTTTTGCTGCTTGCAATTGGGGTTATTGCTTTGATTGTATTTATGGAAAGGGCGCATAGAAGAATTGTTGTGCAGTATCCTAAAAGACAGCGTGGTAATAAAATGTTTGGTGGTGAAGCTTCGCACATACCTTTGAAGCTTAATACTGCCGGTGTTATTCCTCCTATCTTTGCAAGTTCTATTTTATTATTTCCTGCAACGTTAGCTGGGTTTAACTCAGGTGCAGAAGTGGATCCAATTCTTGAAACAATTGTTCGTTATTTATCTCATGGAACGCCTTTATATATGGCGCTATATGTGGCAATCATTGTATTTTTCTGTTTCTTCTATACATCTATTGTATTTAATTCAGAGGAGACTGCTGACAACCTCAAGAAAAATGGTGGTTTCATACCTGGGCGTCGTCCTGGCAAAAATACCGCTGAATATTTTGATTATGTGCTAACAAGATTAACAGTTATTGGTGCTATTTATTTATCAGCAGTTTGTATTCTACCTGAAATATTGGTTTCAAAATATTCTATACCACTTTATCTTGGCGGAACTAGTTTGCTGATTGTGGTTAATGTGATTATGGATACAATTAACCAAATTCAGACGCATTTATTTGCTCATCAATATGAAGGGCTTATTAAGAAAACTCAAATAAAGGGACGACGTAGGTGAGATTAATTCTTTTAGGTCCTCCGGGGGCAGGTAAGGGGACGCAAGCATTACGTATTCAGGAAGATTTAAATATAGTACAGTTGTCTACGGGTGACATGTTACGTGCCGAAGTTGCTTCTGGCAGTGAGCTTGGTCAAAAAGCAAAAGAAATTATGGATGCTGGACAGTTACTTTCTGATGATATCATGCTATCAATGATTAAAGAGCGTATATCAAAAGACGATTGTGCAAATGGCTTTATTTTGGATGGATTTCCTAGAACGACAGCGCAAGCGCAGGGTTTGGATGAAATGCTTCGTTCTATTAATAAGCCTCTTGATGCAGTTATTGAGATTAAAGTAAATGATGAACTATTAGTGGAGCGTATCTCTGCAAGATTTACATGTGCTTCGTGCTCGGAAGGTTATAATGATAAATTTAAGCTTCCTCAGCAAGAAGGTGTGTGTGACAAATGTGGTGGTTCAGATTTTTCTAGAAGGGATGATGATAACGCACAGACTGTGGCGGCTAGACTAGCCTCTTATCACCAACAGACTGAGCCATTGATTCCATTTTATAAAGCAAAATCATTGTTATTTTCTGTAGACGGCATGCAAGATATTGATGTAGTAACAGAGGATATAAATAGTATATTAAAAGGATTGACAGATAAAAAAATCTCTATATGATTCACCCTCCCTTTAGGTGCGCCTAAAAGGAAGGTTTGCATTGCAAATATGGGATTTTGTACGCTATCTTAACGAATAAAGTTTAAATTATCAAAGGAGCTTAGGCAAGTGGCACGTATAGCAGGTGTTAATATTCCATCACAAAAACGCATAGATATTGCGCTTACATATATATATGGTATTGGTCGTTCAACGGCTGTAGGTATTGTTGATAAACTTAAGATAGATGGAGCAACTCGTGTTCATCAATTGTCAGACTCAGACGTAATTAGAATTCGTGAGCTTATTGATAGCGATTTCACTGTAGAAGGTGACTTAAGACGTGAAGTTGCGATGAATATCAAGGCGTTAATGGATCTAGGTTCGTATCGTGGTTTACGTCACAGAAGAAGATTGCCTGTTCGTGGTCAGCGTACACACACAAATGCTAGAACTCGTAAGGGTAAAGCTAAGCCAATTGCTGGTAAAAAGAAATAAATAACATTATAAGAATATTATAAAGGGTCACGAAGATTATGGCACCAAAAGATTCAGGAAAAATTAAACGTCGCGAAAGAAAAAATATCCCTGTAGGTATTGCGCATGTTAATTCTACTTTCAACAATACTGTGGTAACAATTACTGACGTTCAAGGTAATGTTGTTTCTTGGTCTTCGTCTGGTGTACATGGCTTTAAGGGGTCTCGTAAGTCTACTCCTTATGCTGCTCAGGTGACAGCAGAACATGCTGGAAATAAAGCTCTAGAGCACGGTATGAAGACATTGTCGGTTATTGTTAAAGGACCTGGTTCTGGTCGTGAGTCTGCCCTGAGAGCGCTTCAAAGTATTGGGTTTGTCATTACCGTAATAAAAGATATAACTCCTGTGCCACATAATGGTTGTCGTCCTAGAAAACGTCGTCGTGTGTAACATAAATTTTAATTCGACTTCATATATAAAAGAAGTTTTGTGATAAGTAACATATTGGGATCCCAATTTAATATAACGAGGTTTTGTCGTGATTTCTAAAAATTGGAATGATTTAATTAAGCCCTCTAAGGTTCAGGTTGAAGATAGTAAGTCTGTTGCCAACAAGGGTACGGTTATTGTGGAGCCATTAGAGCGTGGCTTTGGTATTACGTTGGGTAATTCACTAAGGCGTGTGTTACTATCTTCACTCAATGGTGCTGCTATCACTGCAATTAATATTGATGGTGTGGTGCATGAGTTCGACTCTATCACAGGTGTTCGTGAAGATGTTACGGATATCATCCTTAACCTCAAAGGTGTTGTTATTAACATGCAGTCTGTTGAGCGTAAACGTGTTGTGTTAGATGCGGTTGGCCCATGTACGGTTACTGCAGGCATGATTGAACAGACAGCTGAGATGGAAGTAATCAATAAAGATCATGAGTTGTTCACACTTAATGAAGGTGCAACATTCCATGCTGAAATAACAGTTGAAACGGGTAAAGGATATATTCCTGCTAGCCAAAACCGTCCTGTTGATGCACCAATTGGCCTTATTCCAATTGATGCTTTGTTTTCTCCAGTGAAGCAAGTTTCATATAAAGTTGAGAATAGTCGTGTTGGTCAGGTCACTGATTATGATAAGCTTTTCTTAGAAGTAGAGACTGACGGTACTATTACACCAGAGATGTCTGTTGCATTGTCAGCACGTGTACTACAAGACCAGCTTCAAACATTTATTAGTTTTGAAGAAGTCAAAGATGAGCCTGAAGAAGAAGAGCAGCAGCTTAAGTTTGACCGCAATTTGTTGAAGAAAGTTGATGAGTTAGAATTATCAGTTCGTTCTCAAAATTGCCTTAAAAATGACAATATCGTTTATATTGGTGATTTGGTTCGTAAAACCGAAGGTGAAATGCTTAAGACTCCAAACTTTGGCCGTAAGTCATTAAATGAGATCAAAGAAGTACTTGCTAGTATGGGCTTACGTTTTGGTATGGAAGTTGATTCTTGGCCGCCTGAGAACATTGAAGAGCTTGCTAAACGCTTTGAAGATCCATACTAAACATATTCAAGTTGAACATTTTTTATTAATTAGATAAAAGTTTTGAGAAGGCCATGCGTCACGGAATTAAAGGTAGAAAATTAAATCGTAATACGTCACATCGTCGTGCATTGTTTGCTAATATGGCAGCAGCTCTTATTAAGCACGAGCAAATTAAGACTACAGTTGCTAAAGCAAAAGAATTACGCCCAATTGTTGAAAAATTAATTACACTTGGCAAGCGAGGTGATTTGCATGCACGTCGTCAGGCTGCAGCTTTCTTATATGATGATGCAATGGTTAAAAAATTATTTGATGTCCTAGGATCACGTTACGAAGCACGTCAAGGTGGTTATACGCGTATTGTAAAAGCTGGTTATCGTTTTGGTGATGATGCTCCTATAGCGTATATTGAATTGGTTGATCGTGACGAAAGTGCAAAGGGTCAAGATTCTGGACCGGTTCAGCGTAAAGATGATGAAGAAGATATTGAGCAAGTTGCGCAACAGGCTGCAGCGGGTTAATCTTTTTTACACAAGTGTTAATTACGGGCATTCTTGTTGGGGAGGGAAATATGCTTAAACAGTTTATTTGTAGTCTACTGGTTATTTTATGGGGAAGTTTTGCTATGGCTGAAAACACAACTCGTGATCTTGAGAATACACTTTATTTAGATCTTAAAGATGGCCGTGTGGTAATTGAAACCTTTCCTGATCTTGCACCAAAACATGTTGCACGTATTAAAGAGCTAGCGCGCGAAAAATTTTATGATGGTGTTGTCTTTCATCGCGTGATTGAAGGTTTTATGGCTCAAGCAGGAGATCCTACCGGAACGGGTATGGGGGGCTCTGACAAATTAGATTTGGTAGCAGAATTTAGCGATAAAACACATGCTAGGGGGATTGTTTCTATGGCTCGTCGTGGTAATGATGTTAACAGTGCCAATAGTCAGTTTTTTATTGTTTTTGAAGATTCACCGTTTCTCGACAACCAATATACTGTTTGGGGTGAAGTTGTAGATGGCATGCAGCATGTTGATGCAATAAAACGCGGTGCTGGTGCTAATGGTATGGTACAAGACCCCGATGCTATTATAAGTTTCAGAGTTGCAGCGGATGTTGAACAGCAACAAACCAAAGAAGAAGTGAGTTCTGATACACAAGAATCTTCTGCTGGTGAGTAATATTGCTTTCAAGTGTGTGAAGTTTTTTTCTTCTTGTTGCATGTATTAGTTATTAATTAATGTTATTGTGATTTAAGGAAGCAATCTGCGTCGATTGTATTTCTTTAATTGATTAATTGCTAGCTAGGCTTGTTTTAACTGGTATGGTTATAGTGTTATCTAGCATATTTTGTGTCTAGCTGTACCATATTAATTATTTTATGGCTTTATGTGAAAGAATTCGTTGCGCTGTATGGCGTAGCATGGTATTGACTGTATAATAACAGTCATTATTAATATTTCATATGAGTCTTATCATGGGGCGTAAAGTCAGCTCTATTATCGCTGGAATCGATAATTTAACAATTGTTGAAGAACGGCCTTTGACAAATGAACTGGTTTTTAAGATTGTCAATCGTAGACTAATAAACCATTTATGCGATGTATTTTATGCAGATCCAGTAAACAGGAATGCACCTGGAAAATCGCAAAAATATTATGAAAAACCTGAAAAAACGTCTCCATTTGAATTTGTAACACTTCGTTGTTCTAATGCTGAGACAGTATCGGCCATAAAAACATATATTATACATATTAAAATAAATAGAAGTCTTCCTAGTCCATCTAATTTCCCTGAGAGTAGCCTAAGATTAAGTCCAAGTTCAAGTTTAAGACCAATAGCAAGTGCAGGTGCGAGTTCAAGTACAAGATTAAGACTAAGACTAAGACTAAGATCAAGTGCAGGTGCAAGTGCAGGTGCAAGTGCAAGTTCAAGTGCAAGAGCGAGTTCAAGTGCAAGTGCAAGTGCAAGTGCAAGTTCAAGTGCAAGTTTAGGACCAAATCCAAGAATAAGCTCAGCAGATTCTGATGGTCCTCCAAAGAGGAGAAGGCTAGATCCAAATGAAAAGAAGCCGCCTAATAGCGTATATTTATTTTTGCAACTCTGTAGTTTAACTAAGTTATATGTTGAACTTCAATCTATCAATGAAGATTTCTATAATACTACGAAAGATGTTTTTCCTAGGCTGGAAATTTATACTGAGCTATGGGAAAAATTGCCAATACCTCTAAAATTTATAGATAATACTTTTGAAATAATTAACAAATCTTACGAGAATTTTTTAAAGACAGATCCACCTTCGCCACAGAACGTTGATGAAATTATTAAAAATAGTATAGATAAAATGAGTGAATTTCGCCAAAATTATTCTACGTCCATTCAAATGCTATTGAATCGTATTAGCGGTTATAATGATAAAAACGGTGAGGTTCCTTTATTGAGAGTGCTTTATAACGCCTTGGAATCACACAAACAAGAAGCTCGTGATTGTTTCCCTAAACCAGGTGAATTAACGGATCCTAACATACTTAAAACTAAACTATCTGAGCTTCCTGAGCTTCGTGGGGTCGCTGTTTAAAATAAGTGATACTAAAGAGTTAAGTGACTGTGTTTTTTTATTCTTTGTAAACAATAAATCTGTTGTTTCCTATGGTTAGTTAAGAGTATTGATGTTGTTTTGCAGATGGTTGTATGCTAGAAAGTATAGAGTTGTTAAATAATTATACTATTTGTTGGATGGAGCTATGCCAAGATCAGTAGATTACAGTAAGTGTTATGCTCATATCCAAATCTCGAGTGCGAACCAAGATTATCATAAGCTTGTCCTTATAGTTCCTTCCAAAGCGGAGTTTAAAGATGGTAGGGAGGCACGTGCAGCCATCAATCACTTATGCCGTCAAAAAGGATTAACAATACAACAAGAAACGGTAGATGGTCATGCTAGGTTTTATGTTCCTTTAAATGATGACTCTGGTTTATCGTGTGTTTCTCTTATATTTAAAACAAATACAGGTGATAGACCAGAGAAATGGGATGAAATCAAAACATATATTCAAGAGATGAAATTGAGTAATGATAGAAAACGATCACATAGTGGTGCGCAAGCTGCTCATGCGTCTAGTGCTAGTGCATCAAGTGTATTAGCTGCTGTCGATCCAGCTATAACTTCGTCGTCTAAACGTGCGAGAGTTACTTCAGCTTTATCGGTAAGCCCAGTGGTGAATGAAATAAACTCAATTGATAAGATAGCACAATCATTAAGAGATATTGCAGAACAGTTATTGTTGCTTAATGAGAAACTTGGCCCTATGGAGTTTAGAACATGTATTGCTTTTGCTGATACGTTACGACGTACAGCCAACATGTTAGATAGTAGAGTGTGTGATATAATAAGTCAGTATAGAGTCGATGTTTATGTTTCTGTGCCTTTACGTGCAAATTTTTTTACAGAGCCTGAAAGTGCTTTAAATAAGGCGCTTGAATTGGCTGATCGTGTTGTAAAAGGAGGCCCCAGTGACGTATTTAAAACTTCCGTAGTCCCATTATTTGATCAAGTAAAGATACAACAGCGTGCACTAGCAGAAAAAATTAGCTCTTCCCATGTTGATGTATCGCCTGAGCAAAGTGATTCTTTGCCTTGGGACGTTCTTGATGATATTAAGGGTTGTGCTTTGGCTGCTGGTGCTACTGGAGCGAGCGCGGCACCATAACAAGATAATTTACCACAATTGCCTTCAATCCTATTATTATATAGTTTGGCAATGGCGGATAATGACTTAATACAACGTACCTTGATGTATTTGTTGGCGTAAGTCTTTCATAAGTTTTTGGTAATAATAAATATTATGTTGTGTCATAAGCATTGCGCCTAATATTTCTTTAGCCTTAACCAAATGATGCAAGTAAGCTAAACTATGGTTGCTGCAGGTTGGGCATTCGCAAGCTTGATCGAGCGGATTGAGGTCTTCTGCATACTTGCTGTTTCGTATGTTTACAGTACCGTGGCTAGTAAATGCTTGGCCATTGCGGCCCGAGCGTGTGGGCAATACGCAGTCAAACATATCAACGCCACGTTTTACTGCGCCAATAATGTCATCGGGCTTGCCAACTCCCATAAGATAGCGTGGCTTATGTTCTGGCAAATATGGAACAGTTACATCTAAAGTATCAAACATAAGCTTCTGACCTTCACCCACAGCCAAGCCACCAATGGCATAGCCGTCAAAGCCAATATCCAATAATGCTTTGGCAGACTCTTGCCTTAGGTCTGCGTGCACGCCACCCTGAACAATTCCAAATAAACCGTAGCCATTACGTTTTTGATATGCATCTTTAGATCTTTTGGCCCAGCGCATAGATAGCTCCATAGATGTTTTTACTTCTTCATAAGTAGCTGGGTAAGGAGTACATTCATCAAAGGCCATGGTTATCGTGCTGTCGAGCAAATGTTGGATTTCCATGGATTTTTCTGGAGTGAGATGGTGTTTGGAGCCATCAATATGAGACCTAAAAGTAACACCGGTTTCGTCAAGCTGTCTAATTTTAGATAACGACATTACTTGGAAACCACCAGAGTCGGTTAAAACAGGTCCATTCCAATTCATAAAGGATCGTAATCCACCAAGTTTAGCAATTCGCTGAGCAGTTGGCCTTAGCATGAGGTGGTAGGTATTGCCAAGAATAATATCTGCACCAGAGGCTTTCACGTCCTCTAGTTTCATGGCTTTGACGGTGGCTGCAGTTCCAACTGGCATAAAGGCTGGAGTCTGAATGTCACCATGTGCGGTATGAAGAACGCCGCAGCGTGCCTGGCGGCATTGTGCAGTTACTTTGTAGTTAACGGTCATGGTCATTACCTTTATTTGGATATAGTAGGCAGGCATCGCCATAGGAATAAAATCGGTAACCATGGGTAATAGCGTGTTGATACGCTGCCTTCATGGTGTTCAGGCCGCTGAAGGCAGATACTAACATAAAGAGTGTAGACCCAGGAAGATGAAAGTTTGTCATGAGCCGGTCAACAAGTTTAAAACGATATCCTGGGGTAATAAAGATGTCGGTACTACCTGTAAAGGGGTGAAGTATGCCATGGTCATCTGACGCAGATTCGAGAATACGCATGCTGGTGGTGCCAACTGCAAAAATGCGATTACCTTGTTCTTTGGCGTGATTAATGGTTGTGGCTGTTTGTGATGATATTACGCCGTATTCACTGTGCATTTGATGGTCGTCGGTGTCGTCAACTTTAACGGGCAAAAAAGTGCCTGCGCCCACATGTAGTGTCACATAAACAATCATAACACCTTGATTCTTTAGTGCTTCAAGAAGTTCGGGTGTGAAGTGCAAGCCGGCTGTTGGAGCAGCAACTGCTCCTTGTTCTTGGGCAAATACGGTTTGGTACCGGTTATGATCTGCTTCTAAAAAATCGTCACGCTTAATATACGGAGGTAGAGGCATGTGACCATGATTGGCTAATATTTCCATGACATTATCATGGGAGTCAAACTCAATAATGACACTGCCATCTTCAAGCTTATCCTTGATGGTGCAATAATA
>CALCTU010000135.1 GCA_937907045.1 uncultured Alphaproteobacteria bacterium | reverse complement strand
GGCTGTAATAATGAATGTTGACGCTTACATGGTTTTTATTCAGTTTGGGAACCGGCAGTGTAACACGTTGACGAATGATCAATGGAACGTCTTCTTTCATACCTTGCCATACGGGAGCTTCCTCTATAATTTCACCACCTTTATAAAAGGTGTGATTGGTAAAATGTCGGTAGCCATATTCCAGTAATTTAGCGGTTTCTTCCTCACGTTCGTTGCTGTCACTTAATCCGTTGACCACACTAATGAGGCGACGTTCTTTACGAATACCACTGGCAGCAAGGCCAAAACCACCTGCATCGGTGTGTCCGGTTTTTAGGCCGTCAACGCCCAGTTGCTTTTTAAGTAAACCATTACGATTTTGTTGGCGAATTGTGTTATATGTAAATTCTCTTTCTGAGAAATAGTGATAATGTTCCGGGAAATCTTGAATTAATTTGCGGGATAATTTGGCGATATCGAGTGCAGACATGGTATGGCCTTCGTCTGGCCATCCGGTGGCATTTAAAAATTTCGTTTGGGTTAACCCTAATAATGTAGCTTTTTTGTTCATTAATTTAACAAAAGCTTCCTCGGTTCCAGAAATTCCTTCAGCAAGGGCAATGGTTGCATCGTTGCCAGATTGAACAATAATGCCCATTAAGATGTCGTCAATACTTACTCTGCTATTATGCTCTAAAAAGGTACGAGAGCCTTCCATGCGCCAAGCTTTTTCGCTAACTAAAAATTTATCATCAAGCGTAATGACGCCTTTTTTGAGATAATCAAAAGCAATATAAAGTGTCATGAGCTTTGTCATGGACGATGGAACCATGGGGGTGTCAGCATTTTTACTAAATAATATAATGCCGGTATCATAGTCCATTAGTACAGCTTGTTTGGCTGTTGTTTCAAAAGCTAGACTATTTGTTGTTATAAGTAGGCAAACAACAAATATCCAAATATGAGAAAAAATTATTTTCATGGAGTATTATTGGTTCTGTTTAGTGTTATCACAAGAAATTGCTTGGTTGGTCTAATAGCTCCATCTATTTTCGAACAATCATGGCGTCACTATAGCCCAATGAAATGACTTTTTGCAAGAGACTATCATTGTCCATTTGAGGTGCCAATGGTCCAAGTTGTACCCGATAGAGTGTTTTTCCAGAAGTTGGGACTTGGCTAATAAGTACATTGCCTAAATGTTGTAGCTGTTCCTTAACTTTATTTGCGTTTTCTTCCATACTAAATGTACCAGCCTGAATAAAGCTAGAGAATGTTTTGCTCGCATAATTGCCAAATGTTGAAGTGGTAGGTGAAGTGGCCGGTGTCGAGGTGGTTTTGGCGGTTATATTGCTTGGAGCTGCGTTTTTAGCTGCTTCTGCTGCCACAACCGATGCAGGTAGTGTGGTGTCATCTATATTGAGTGTTGGAATGGCAAGGTCTAAATGTTGCGCCATATCAATGGGTTGGTTGTGCTGCTCAGATTTCATTTGGTTGATAATGTCTGCGTTGGGGTTATGGTCAAAACGGTATTGCTCCGTCGCGTTTTGGGATGCGGCTGGGTCAAATGTTCCTACAAGTGTTTGTTTAGCGCTTTGACTGTTATGGATAGGTTGAGGCATGCTAGATAGCAGACGTTTGGTTTGGCCAGGCAGGAACTGTACTCTTACATTAGCGATACCACTATCAGCAAATCCAAGAATTTCTGCAGCCCTGCGAGAAACATCAATGACTCTATCTTTGACAAAGGGACCTCTATCATTGACCATCAGGATAATGGTTTTGTCATTTTCCTCGTTGGTTACACGCACCATGCTGGGAAGTGGAAGGGTTTTATGAGCCGCTGTTAGGGAATATTGGTCGTAGGTGTCGCCATTGGCGGTTTTTTTGCCGTGAAAGTCATCACCATACCAAGAGGCAACTCCGCGTTCATCATAATTGGGTTGCTCTTTTGGGTAGTACCATCTGCCATCGATTTCGTATGGTTTACCAACCTTATAATAACCGTAGAAATCATCTTGTGATGTTTTGTCTGAAGTAAAATTTGGCATTTTACATGCCCCTACGGACAGTACAGACAATATGGATAATGTAAGAATTAAACGTCTCATAGACTTATCCCCCTCCTGGCAAATGCTGTAACAGTTAGTTGCTTATTTTATCAGAAAGCAATCCAACAGCGGTAGCAAAATAAAGTGATCTGTTCCATTTTAATATGGTTTTGTAATTATCGTAAACTAGAAATACATGCGCTGGATCATCATCATCAGGTTGAACTAATGATGCTTTGAGATTTCCTCGAGATAATGGCAAGCTGTTTCCATTTGATTTGCGAACACCTAAATCATGCCATTGTTGGATGGTTTTTGTCTTTTTTGAGCTTATAAGCTCTCGGTTAAAGTTGCTAGGAACTTTAACAGCACGTCCCCAGGTGGTGTCTTCATCCCAGCCACGGCGGGATAAATAATTTGCTATAGAGCCAAACGCGTCTGCTCGTGTATGCCAAATGTCACGTTTGCCATCTCCATCTTGATCAACGGCAAGTTCCAAGAAGCTTGACGGCATAAATTGAGTTTGTCCCATGGCTCCAGCCCAGGACCCAATCATTTTGTCATGGGCTATATGCCCTTGGTCAATAATTTTTAGGGCATTGAGAAGCTCTTCTTTAAAGAAGCTTGCCCGTCTACCATCATAGGCAAGTGTGGCTAATGAATTAAGTATGTTAAAGCCGCCCATATTGCGTCCAAAGTCGCTTTCGACTGCCCATAAAGCGACAATGAATCGTGATTGAACGCCATATGATTTGCTAATTTTGTCTAATAACGCTTTGTTATCGTTATATTTTTTTCTTGCTTTGGTGATTCTGCTTTGTGGCGTTACATGTTGTAGATATTGCTCAAATGTTTTTGTCTTGTATGGTTGCTTATTATCTAGTTCAATGACGCGAGGTATGTACTTGATATTATTTAGGAAGTTATAAAGGGTTTGGTCTGAAATTCCTTCCTTTTCGGCTTCAATACTGATGCCTACTGCCCATTTATGGTAGTCTTTAATATCAACCGTTTTTTCTGTAGCTGAAGCAATTATAGGCCAGCATGTTACCAGAAATAAAAGAATAATGCGCATAATACCTTGCCCTTAAATTATACCGTTTCCATGAATCATTTATGGAAGTGATATTACCTATCTTACACTGATAAATAACTATAATGACATTAGCTTTGAAAAGCTAGTGAATAATGGGCATAGAACTTGATCTTAAGAGGTTAAAAACTGTCGTAACTCAAAAAACACAAAATCATGCATGTTGACGCGTTGGTCGTCAACAATCCAGCTTTTAAACTTAGTATGGTAGCTGGCTTGGTGTAAGCCAGAAAAAGGAGAATCAATGGTAATAACTTGTTGAGCGGTTTGGGCTTTTACGTGGTATAAATTTGATGTTGGTAGGGTGATTATAAGGTTAGATGGCTCTAAAGAAAGGTCCAGTACTTGCATTTGGTCTGCTTCGTCTAATGCATGTTCCAAATCTTGCAATGTTTCTGCTACTAGGGTAAAAAAGGTTTGCTCATTCATGGGTATTCATAACCTCTTGAAAATAGTTAGCGTCCCGCCGCATCAAGGAATTATACATGCCACCAGCAAAGCGCAAAAGCAAGTCAAAAACAGCCAAATCCAAGAAGAAAACAGGTATTTTTGGATCCAAAAGACGTAAAAAGAAGAGCTTTAAAAGGCGATTGCTAAGGTTAGTCATCATTCTGAGTCTTTGGATAGGGTTGTTGATTGCTTCAATGTTAGGTTATTACGCAATGACACTTCCCAGTGTCGATAAGCTTGATGTTGAAAGCTCTGTGCCTTCAATAGAGCTATTGGCCATTAATGGTATACCTGTTGGTCAATATGGTAGAAGACAACATGATCAGGTTACGTATGATGATTTACCGCAACATCTCATTGATGCGGTAATTTCAACAGAGGATAGGCGGTTTTTTAATCATATGGGTGTGGATGTCTTTGGGCTGGCACGTGCGATGTGGGCAAATTGGCGAGCAGGACGTATTGTTCAAGGTGGAAGTACCATTACACAGCAACTGGCCAAAAATGTCTTTTTGGGGCCGCAGCGTACCATGAAGCGTAAAATACAAGAAATGATGTTGGCATTTTATTTGGAGCATCGTTTTACTAAAGAAGAAATACTTACGATATATTTAAATAGGATTTATTTTGGCGCCGGCAACTATGGCATTGGTTCTGCAGCTGCGTTTTACTTTAATAAGCCTGTATCGGAGCTTAACCTATATGAGTCGGCGATGTTGGCAGGTCTAGTAAAGGCACCGTCGCGCTATAGTCCGCTTAATAATACAGAACTTGCCGGAAAGCGGACCGACCAAGTACTTATCAACATGGTTAACAATAACACGCTTTCACCTGCCAAGGCGGCCACGGGTGAATATGACCTTAGTTTGCTGTATAAGCCAACACCCAAGAAAACCCATTATCCATATTATTCCGATTGGATTAAAGAGCAATTACCTGAGTATATTGGTACTACCGAAGATGATATTTCGGTGATTACAACGCTTGACCCTGATGTTCAGCAAATTGCTGCCCGGACGCTTATGCGTTATGTTAAGGATACACAAAAGCGTCATAATGTAACTCAAGGAGCAATTGTAGTGATGTCGCCAGATGGTGCTGTAAGGGCAATGGTTGGTGGTGTTAATTATAAGCAAAGTCAGTTTAATCGGGTATTGCAGGCTTTTCGTCAACCCGGTTCCGCGTTTAAGTTATTTGTATATTTAGCGGCCCTTGAACAAGGGTTTTACCCAGATGATATGTTTGTTGATGAGCCTATTACGATTGATCAATGGACTCCGCGTAATTGGAATAACCGTTATGTAGGCCAAGTACCAATGGATAATGCCTTTGCTTATTCAATCAATACTATTGCGGCACTTGTTGCTAAACAAGTAACCATGAAGCGTGTTAATCAGATGGCTAGGCGTTTGGGGTTAGATGGTGAGCTTGATCCTAACTTAACGGGTGCATTAGGTACTTCTGCGGTTAATTTATTACAAATGACTACCGCCTATGCCCATATTGCTAATGGGGGCAAACAAACATCTGCTTATGGCATTGTGAGGGTGATGGATGAAGGCCAGAAGGTTCTTTTTGAGCATGATAAAGGTAATTTGGCAGATGTTTTGCCCATGGATGTCACGTCTCATATGCATGATATGTTGGTAAAAGTAGTACAAGAAGGTACAGCTAAGCAAGCGTTTCTAGATAAGGAGCGGGTGGCGGCAGGTAAAACCGGTACTAGTCAACAATCGCGTGATGCCTGGTTTATTGGTTATACAAAAGATTATGTGATTGGTGTGTGGTTGGGTAACGATAATAACGCGCCCATGATTAATGTGGGTGGGGGAGGATTGCCTGCGGTGATTTGGCATGATATTGCCGATAAGATTCAGGTTCCGTCACGCAATACAACATATGGCACTTACCAGGAATCATCTCAGCATAAGAGTTTTTGGGATAAGATTTTTGGAACAGATTAAACATTGTGCTGATAAAAAGATTGATTAAGACGATAGCTTGCGATGTGCTATTTTACAAAGCAAGCGTCGCTGCTAGCGCTGCTGCGCTTTGATACTAATGAAAAAAAACCAAGTCGCCCGTTGGCCTGATGCACGATTTATATATTACAGGATTATTTTTTATTTGACCTTGAAGCAATCTGTGCTGTATTGCTAATATTGGTTAAGTTTTTAATGAAAAAGGAGGGTGTGGTATGTCAGGTGAGAAGACTGGAATACGAAGAGGGGAAACACCTGCTAATACTGCAGCAGAGGCTGCACATTCTCTGTTTTCCTCTGCTTCAGGAAGCATCCAAGTACTGAGAAGAAGCGCTGGTAACCTTTATTATGCAGCAAGTAGTATTAATCATATTCACCTCAATCGAGAATTAGCCGCAGAACTAGCTAAACCAGAAATACATGGTGATTTATCCAAGTTATTATCTCTTAATAGTTCTGAAGCTAAGGCTGTACTTGTTCGTGACGATATACAGGGTGATTTAGAAGATGCTTACATGGTAGAACCTGGCAATGTGACTGGCTTTATTTTCAATTCAGGTGTTAGAGTAGGGCAAGTTAGTTTTTTATTTGGATATGTTGTCGATAAAAATGGTGTAAAATATTATGGTGATGCTGTAAGGTTTGCTTTTCAAGTGCAGCATGAGTCTACGCTTGACCTTGGGGGAGCAATATTTACATTTAAAGATGGTCTTTCGGCACTTGCATCGCGCTATCAAAAAAGCATTTTCACTATTGAAGGTGGAGCCATTCCTGAAAAACAAAAACGTGCAGCTGTAGAGCTTCTAAAGGCTATGTGTCATGTTGCTTGTGAAGCGGATGATGTTTCCATAACGGCTAGTAAATCAGATTTAGAAAAATTTGATTCGTTGGTTATGCAATATATGCAAGAGCCTAAGGTTATAAAGTTTATTGAATCTATTGGTAAGGATCAATTTGCGGCGTTATTTAGATATTATGAATCAATAAAACAAGGGGTGGTTGACCGTAGTCATCTTGATGACGTGGCGGCTCAGTACAATGAACAATTAACAGAAGCTCAAAGAAGAGGATGTGAATTAAATGACAAAGTGCTGGGATTACGAGATGAAATTAAAGCACTTAAAGCACAGTTGGCTGAAAATGATAAAAAAGCAGCATCACAACCAACTATTGCTGGTGCTGAAGCAAAAGGTGCGGGGGCGGCAGCAGAGCATGGTGCAAAAGCTGCTGTTGATGGCGATACTAGGGTTATTACTGTTAAAGATCTAACAGACTATATTAATTATATAAATCCAAACGACACTAGGCCTGGAAAAGAAGCACTTGGACTGAGCTGTGAAAAAGGGGCGTTAAAAGGAATGGGGAAGTTATATCCAGAAAATGATATATTAGATTTTTTAAAAAGTAAGTTATCAGATGCTGCTGCGCAAAGAGCGTATGATAAGCTTCTAGCATTTAAATATGGTCCTCCTAATACAGGTGTTAGTGAAGTTGAAGGTGCTGGTACTGCTCGTGCTGCTAGCGCTGCTCTTGGTGCGAGCGCGTAAGAGCTAAACTGATATCTTAAAATGAAATGGTATTTCTTAAAAATAGTAAATAGCCTATTTACTGCTTGACGAAAAACACCACTTGCACTAATTTGTGCCCCTTCATTTTTGCGGCGGACATAGCTCAGTTGGTTAGAGCACCAGTTTGTGGCACTGGGGGTCGCCGGTTCAATTCCGGTTGTCCGCCCCACTTTAAGTCAAAGTTTAGTATGACCAAATGCCACCACCGCCTACGTCAATGGTACCAAAAGTACGGACGTACGGATCTTCCTTGGCGAGTAAATCCAACTCCCTATAACGTTTATGTTTCAGAGATCATGTTGCAGCAAACCCAAGTGGCTACGGTTAAGCAGCGTTTTTATGAACCATTTTTACAACAATTTCCAAGTTTAAGTAAGCTTGCTGCTGCCAAAGAACAAGAAGTAATGAAGGCGTGGGAAGGGTTAGGGTATTATCGTAGGGCCCGGTATCTTCACAAAGCTGCTAAACAGATTGGGTCTGATAAGTTGCCCGATACCTTAGAGGCGTTGCTCGCACTTCCTGGTATTGGTCGAAACACAGCGCATGCAATTTTAGCATTTGGTTTTGAAAAACCATACCCTGTGATGGAAGCTAATTTGAAGCGGGTGTTGTGTCGGTATTATGGACTTGTGGAGCCTAGTGAGACTGAGCTATGGCAGAAAGCTGATCAGCTATTGGATAAACAATATCCGTTTGAGTATAACCAAGCCATGATGGATATTGGTGCGATGGTATGTACAGTTAATTCGCCATCATGTTTGGTGTGTCCGTTAAATCAGGCATGTGTTGGTAAGTTGGATCCAGCTGCTTATAAAGTTAAGAAAACAAGCAAGAAACCACCTACCAAAAACCGTATTATAATTGTGAAACAAAACAGTCAACATCAGATTTATCTTAAGCAGCGAGACGGCGAATTTTTGGGTGGGCTTTGGGGGTTCGAGCAGTTTGAAGTAGCTGATATAGATACACTTGTGTATTTGGGTGATGTGAAACAAACCTATAGTCATTTTGCACTTAAGGCTAAAGTATATAAACAATATCACGAAGATGCTAAAAAAGGGTATTACTCTTACCAGCAAGCATCTGCGATGCCTTTATCTAAGCTGGATCAGAAGATTTTGTCACTTGTTGAGAAACATTAAGCATCGTGCATACCACTTCATTGCCTTTTTCATTATATTGCATATTGTCAAAGCTCATCAAATTTGCCATAGCAATACCACGGCCATGATTATGGGAAACACGGCTAACATTAACATCCATATATTGCTGCCAATTAAACCCATTTCCTTGATCTGTAATGGTAAGAATAATACCCTCTTCATTTCTTTCTAGGTTGGCACGAGCAATTCGGTTTTTGTATTTTTCTTGCATCAATCTTTTTTCAATCTCTTGATGCCATAAACGTTGGTTATTTAACTCAGTTTTTTCTTCATAACCAATACCAAGGTTACCATGTTCCACGGCATTAATGAGCAACTCAGAAATTCCAATAAATGCTTTATCTGGGTCTTGGTAAAAACTTGATAAAAATACACTGGCATTATCTGCATCCTCCATAGTTCTAAAACGAATCTCTAAATGATCGACTAATTGAAAAGCACTTTTATATTGCTCTAATTCTAAGGATAGATTGCTAACCCGTTTTGAGTCTTCAATGGAAGATCGTACAATAGATAGCAATACGTCTTCTTCATAGGGCTTGGTTAAATAATAATATACGCCAGCGTCAATGCCTTCTTGAATTTGGCTAGGATCTGCTGCTGCTGTTTGCATGATCACGGGTATTTTGAGTTTGTCTATGGTGATATGTGTTTGTTTTAAAAATTCGATACCGTCCATCACTGGCATCATGCGGTCTAGCAAAATGCAGGCAATAGCTTCTTGTTCACCTTCAAGCATTTCCATGCCTTCTTTACCATTGGCTGCGGTTATAATGTCGTAGCCAAGTGGTTCCAGGTAAAATTCCATAATACGAATATTATTCTCTTCATCGTCAATGATAAGAATCTTACCGTCTATGTTATCTGTTTTTGCTTTTTTAATCATATTTTTTAACTTATTGGAGGAGAACTAAAGGAATAGTGAAAATGAACGACGCACCTCCAAAACGGTTAGTTTCAGCCCATATATTGCCATTATGTGCTTCAATAATTTCTTTACATATTGCAAGACCTAAGCCAGTTCCGCCTGCACCGGTTTTGGTTTTGCTACTTTGAATAAAGCGATCAAAAACACTAGCAAGTTCATCCTCTGGTATGCCTATACCTTGGTCTGTAACCTCAAATTTTAGAAATTTTGTGGCATCGATGTGTTCAATTGCAATACTGTAGTGAATTTCTTTGCCCTCTGGCGTAAATTTGATCGCGTTTGAAAATAAATTCCATATAACTTGCGTGATTCGAGATTTATCAAGTTTTGTAGTAAAGTCAGCTTCTTGAGAGCGGTCAGTTAGGGTTATATTTTTATCATTGGTTAGCGTGGTCACTTGTTTTGTTACTGACTCTACAACGTCTTTAAGGTTATGAATTTCCATTTGAAATTCTAACGTTCCAGATTCAAGCTTGGACAGGTCAAGCAAATTGTTGATGAGTTCCAGTAAACGTTGGCCGCTTTCTTGAATTAATCCAAGGTTTTCGACTTGTTTTTCTTTTGGCCATTTGTCGATGGCTTTAATTCCCATACGAGCAAAGCTTAATATGGCATGCATGGGGGTTCGTAACTCATGGGACATATTAGCCAAAAATTC
>CALCTU010000134.1 GCA_937907045.1 uncultured Alphaproteobacteria bacterium | reverse complement strand
GAGGCCAGAAATCAAGGTGTTGATATTATTGATTTTGGTATGGGCAATCCTGATGGAGCTCCGCCAGATTATGTAATTGATAAGCTTATTGAAAGTGTGCGTGATCCAAAAAACCATGGCTATTCAGCGTCGCGTGGAATTAAAGGTTTGCGGAAAGCTTTTTGCGGTTATTACGAAAGGCGGTTTGGAGTTCACTTGGATTATGACAAAGATGTGATTGTCACCATTGGTTCAAAGGAAGGTCTTGCAAGTCTTGCAACCGCGATTACTAAGCCAGGCGATGTGGTAATGGTACCTGATCCAAGTTATCCCATTCACACATTTGGATTTATTATTGCTGGAGCAACGGTTTGGTCGGTTCCCAATGAGGTCAATGGTATTGGTCTTGTGGATGAGATTAAGAAAGCCTATGACCAATGCTCACCCAAGCCAGTGGCGTTGGTGGTTAATTTTCCTGGAAACCCAACGGCTGAGGTGGTGAACCTAGAATTTTATCAACAGCTTGTTGATTTTTGCCGGCAAAAGGGCGTGTATATTATATCAGATTTGGCGTATGCAGAGCTGTATTACGATGATAATCCACCGCCATCTATTTTGCAGGTCGAAGGAGCGATGGATGTTGCCATAGAGTTTTCGTCTATTAGTAAAACCTTTTCGATGGCGGGCTGGAGAATTGGATTTGCTGCGGGTAATAACAAGCTTATTGGTGCCTTGCGGCATATTAAGTCGTATACTGATTATGGTGCCTTCACGCCCATTCAAGTTGCTGCAACTGCAGCATTAAACGGTTCGGATGAGTATATAGAGCAATTACGTGCGGTGTATAAGGAGCGTCGTGATATTATGGCGAAAGGTTTAGCGGATGCTGGTTGGGAAGTAACCGTTCCTACTGCATCGATGTTCTTTTGGGCTAAAATTCCACCTCAATTTCAGGATATGGGGTCATTGGAGTTTTCAAAGCAATTGTTAGAACAAGCACATGTGGCTGTGGCTCCAGGGGTTGGTTTTGGTAAAAATGGTGAAGGTTATGTGCGCATAGCACTGGTGGAGAATAAACACCGTATTCGCCAAGCATGCAAAAATATTAAAAAGTTTCTTCAACATGAAAAGGTGGCTGTATAATGACGCAAGCGCTTGGTGTAGGTATTGCAGGTTTAGGTACTGTTGGGGTTGGCACATTTAAGCTGATTACTGAACAAGAACAGATGATCACAGCTCGTGCTGGCCGTATGGTAGAGGTTGTTTCGGTGGCATCTCGTAGTCAAAATAAAGAGCGTGGTATTGATACCTCAAATTTAACATGGCATACCAACACCATTGATATTGCCAGCGACGATAATGTTGATGTTGTGGTGGAGGCAATTGGTGGTGATGAGGGTATTGCAAAAGAGTTATGCGAGGCTGCGCTGCGTGGTGGTAAACATGTTGTAACTGCCAATAAAGCACTGATTGCTAAGCATGGTCTTGAGCTTGCCGAACTTGCTGCAAATAATAATGTAAGTTTATTGTTTGAAGCGGCAGTTGCAGGTGGTATTCCAGTTTTAAAATGCCTTAAAGAAGGGTTGGCTGCCAATCAAATTACTAAAATTGCAGGTATTATGAATGGTACCTGTAATTATATTTTAACCACCATGAAAGATGCAAAACGTGATTTTGAGGATGTGCTTAAAGAGGCGCAAGACCTTGGCTATGCTGAGGCTGATCCAAGTTTTGATGTGGATGGAGTAGATACGGCTCATAAGCTTAGTATTTTAGCAAGTTTGGGTTTTGGAGCGAAGCTTAGTTTTGATGATGTTCACATTGAAGGCATTCGTGATATTGCGATTGAAGATATTGAGCAAGCAGACCGTTGGGGTTATAAAATTAAGCTATTGGGTATTTGTAAGCATAAGGCTGGCTCAATAGAACAAGCAGTATATCCGGCGATGATTCCAAATCATTATCCTATTGCATCTATTGACGGTGTGGATAACGCTATTTTTATTGAAAGTAATGCGGTTGGTAAGTCAGTACTGGTGGGGCCTGGTGCAGGAAGTTTACCTACGGGGTCGTCAGTGGTGGCAGATATTATTGATATTGCAGCAGGGCGCGCAGGTAAGCCATTTAATTGTGATATTGATCAATTAAAAGCTGCAAAATTTTCATCCATCGACCAGCATGAAGGTAGTTATTATTTGCGCTTAACAGTTAAAGATGAGGCTGGGGTGTTGGCAAAGCTTACTGATATCTTGCAATCAAAAGGAATTTCATTAGAGTCTGTTGGTCAAAACCCGATTAAAGATAAAGATGCGGTGCACGTGGTAGGTATGACCCATGTAACTTCAGAATCGGTGATAGCGGGCGCTAAAGTTGACTTAGCTGCGATAGATGCTGTACTTGAGCCTGTGTGTGTGATAAGAATTGAGCGATAAAATATATAATGGTGAAGGAATAATACATATGTCTGCTTTTTCATTGTCAAAAGAAGCTATTGAGAATGCCCCTATTACGATGGATCGTAATTTTGCTTTGGAGGCTGTACGTGTTACTGAGGCAGCAGCGCTTGCCTGTTATCCATGGATTGGTAAAGGTGACAATGTAGCAGCTGATCAGGCTGCGGTTAATGCGATGCGCAAAGCATTAAACACCCTTAACATTGATGGTACGGTGGTTATTGGAGAAGGGGAGCGTGATAAAGCCCCGATGCTCTATATTGGTGAGAAAGTTGGAACGGGTGAAGGACCTGAAGTTGATATTGCACTTGATCCGTTAGAGGGTACCACCATTTGTGCAACGGGTGGCCCAAGCGCGTTGGCGGTTATTGCACTGGCAGAGCGTGGTGGTTTTTTACATGCCCCTGATGTGTATATGCAAAAAATAGCTGTGGGCGGTGGTTTGCCAGAAGGTGTTGTTGACTTGGATAATAGTGTTAAAGAAAACCTCAAAAATCTTGCTAAAGCTAGAGGTTGTGAGATAAGCGAGTTGATGGTGTGTATTTTAGAGCGTGACCGCCATGAAGATATTATTGCTCAAACACGTGAAGCAGGTGCTCGTATTACATTAATTGGTGATGGTGATGTTGCTGGTGTTATTGCTACATCAAATCATCGTCAAACTGGTATAGATATGTATATGGGAACCGGTGGTGCACCAGAAGGTGT
>CALCTU010000133.1 GCA_937907045.1 uncultured Alphaproteobacteria bacterium | reverse complement strand
GGAAGATTGTTCTGAAACAACTGGTATCAAGGGGATATCGTCCGTCCGCAGGTCTGATGGCATTTACTGTCTCTCTCAATAAAAGTTCTCAATTTTAACTAAAATGTTCTTCTGTAGTTCTTAATCAACAAACCAAATAAATAATCCCTAATATATTAACATAAAGTGTATTAATAAGTAAACTATTAGTTAAGCACTTTGTTGCTATGTATTTCATAAAACACTTGATTTGACCTTCTGATCGTAATATCAATATAAGAGGTGTAGTAGATAAGTAAATTAGTGTCGCTTTCACCACAAAACCATAAAAAAAACTCATAAGAAATGGCTCATCATGACAAAGTATTTTGTTGCTGTTACAGCGTTGTTGGTTGCACTACAAGTAGTTGATGCACACGCCCAAGTCAGAGATAAAGTTTATAAAGACTGGACCGTGTACACCACTAACCTGGATGGTAAAAAAATATGTTATATGGCTAGCTTTCCTAAGAGCAAAACGGGAAACTACACAAAACGTGACGAACCTTTCTTTTTAGTAACAAACGTAGACGGGCAGGTATATGAACCTAGCACTTCTTCTGGATACAGATACAAGAAAAACAGCAAGGTTAAAGTTACCATTGATAAACAAACTTTTTATATGTCTCGCCTTCAGGGCGAACGTGCATGGGCCGATAATGAAAAAATTGACCTAGAACTTATTAAATCCATGAAAGCAAAAAATTTCATGAACGTTAAAGGAACATCCATCAAAGGTACGTACTCGGAAGACCGGTACTCATTGTCTGGATTTTCAGCAGCTTACGACCGGATGAATAGTCTTTGCAAATAACCAACCTTCTTAAGAAACCAAAATCACCTTACGTATACATATGTGGCGCTGGCCCTGGTGATCCGTTGTTGCTGACACTAAAAACTCACCACCTGCTTACGCACATAGCTGACATTGTGGTATATGACAGATTGATTCCAGAAGCTATTATTGACTTAATTCCAGATGATGTTCCCAAAATTTATGCCGGAAAATCATGCCGAAATCATCACATGACACAAGATGAAATTAATCAATGCTTGGTAGAACAAGCAGCCAGCGGAAAAGTGGTTGTTCGATTAAAAGGTGGGGATCCATTTATTTTTGGTAGAGGAGGGGAAGAAATGCTTCACCTCGTTCAAAATAATATACCATACGAAGTAGTGCCTGGTGTTAATGCCGCAGATGGCTGCGCAGCATATGCCGATATCCCACTTACTCACAGAGGAATATCCAGGCAAGTTGTATTCTTAACAGGACATCAACAAAAAGGTAGTCATAGCCCTATAGATTACGCATCACTTGCTAAGCCAGATCAAACATTAGTGATATTTATGGGCGTCACCCAATTAGAAGCAATTATTACAAACTTGCTAGGTGAGGGGATGGACCAAGACACCCCATGCGCAGCAATAAGTGGTGGCACCACTGAGAGCGAGATATTGTTTGTCGCTCCACTTAAGAACTTTTACCAAGAAGTACTCGCTCAAGAACTTCCAGCTCCAACACTGATTATTATAGGGCAGGTAGTTAGCCTTTCTGATAAAGTTAAGCAACTTTGCGAGCAAAAAAATCACTCATCGAACGCTTAACATTGCCAAGCGCCAACACATTGTCGATGCGTCTCGTTAAAAAATCCCAACTATCGGCGTGATTGTCGGAGGTGTCTGACATCCAATATAGTGTAGTGCTGGCCATAATTCCCACAAGAAGACCGCGCTTGGTATAGTAATTATAGTCATTAGATGTGTCGCCGGCTAATCTCCAAATAAGGTCTGCTGTTTTAAATGCAATGCTGGCCGTAACAGAGGCATGACTTGGACACATCATGTAGCGATAAATTGATTTAAAGGCTTCTTTATGCTGATTAGCAATGTCGAGTCGAGCCTTAACAAGGTAGTGAATCTTGTGACGAATTTTCATGCTATCAAGCATAGATGTGTCACAGCTTTCTTTAAGCTGGTCGTTTAGCAACGCCAATGCTTTGACACAAAAATCTTCAATATTATCGTATATAGTCCACACATAGGCAGCTTCATGGCCTTGACCTACTGAGACTTGCTCAAACACATGACGCGACAGACCATCATGACAAAAAGCATCTAGAAGAGCATTGTGAAGTTTTTGCTGTGATTTGTTCATAATAATGATAGGGTACTGTTGCAAATAATGATAGTGTAACAAAATTATAATATTAGATAAACATTTAATCAAGCAGCCCAACAATATGTTGGTTATGGGGTCTATTTTTAATTTTTTCAAGTTATGAAACACAACAAACCCACTGGCTTTACATTAATTGAGTTATCAATTGTTTTGGTGATAATTGGCTTAATAGCTGCAGCTATCGTTGCTGGTCGAGAGTTGATTACACAAGCACAATTAAATTCTGTGATTAGTGAGTCACAAAGCCTTAAAGCTGGTATTAACGCTTTTAAATTGACATATGGCTATTTTCCGGGTGACTTTGATAATGCGTTCAGTTATTGGGGAACTGACTGCGCTACAACGGCCGCTAATTGTAATGGTGATGGTAATGAGTCAATCGATTATTATTCGAATGGTCCTGATGGTGTTGAATCGCTGCGCGCGTGGGTTCACCTTAGTTTGGCTGAAATCTATCCAAACGATTTAACAGGTGTGGGCGTGCAGTGTGATAACCGCAGTACAATGGCTGGTGAAAATATTCCAATAGCACCATTTGGTGGCAGCCCCCAAGAAAGTGGCTGGATGTTATGGACTACTGGCACATTTCCTTCAACTAGGTCTTCATACAGCACGGCTCTTTCTATTGGAAATAAAGAAAATTCGGGATGTTGGAATCATGACGCTGCAGTAATGACGCCTGCACAAGCATGGACAATAGACAAAAAAATTGATGATGGTATTCCTGATATCGGTCATGTTCAGGGGCATCACAATGGCAGTACAGGTGGAGATTGTGTTGATGGTACGGCATACAATGTTGATGACCCTGATATAGAATGTTATCTTGGTTTCTTACTAGAATAGTGTATGATAACGCTTTATAATTTATAAATATGCGAAGGCTATTATGACCAATACTTCGGGGCGTAGGACGCCTGCTAATCTTGGTGAACGGCTACCATCAAGCCAGAGTTCTGGTTGGCCTGGAGACTCTCAGCAACCATCGTTGCCCCGTCAAGATACAATGCCCATGATCGAAAGTGATCAGGAAGAAGACACGCAGCAAGAAGAAGGTGCGGCCGCTGCAGCTCAACAAGACCCAAGACAAGCCAGGGCGCAATTATTTGCCGCAAGATTAAATGAAGCACATGCTACTAGACCCAGAACTCCAGTTTAGAGCTAATAAAGCTAATATTTTAGCTACTTGACAATCAATCTACTAGTAATTCTTGAATAAGCTTTTCAAATGCTCTTGCGCGATGACTAAGCTTTGCTTTTTCTTTGGCATCCATTTGGGCGAAAGCTATGTCATATCCATCCGGGACAAAGATAGGATCGTAACCAAAACCGTGTTCACCTTTTGGTGGAAAGGTGATGGTTCCATCGATACGTCCTTCTACGTTGATATAATCTTCTGCATCTGGCCAGCAAATGCTAAGCGCACATATAAAGTAGGCTGACATATCTGTGTTGCCATCCAGAGCTTCCATCCGCTCTTGCAACGTAGCCATTGCCTTGCCAAAGTTTTTATCCTCTCCTGCGAGGCGTGCGGAATATACTCCAGGTTCGCCACCGAGTGCGTTAATGCAAAGCCCTGAATCATCTGCAAGTGAAATTAAGCCAGTTTTCTTGGCATAATAACTCGATTTAATCAAAGCGTTTTCTTCAAACGTAACACCTGTTTCTTCTGGTGCTTCCAGATTATAACTACCAGCAGGTGTCACAACCACGTCCCATGGACTTAACATGGTTGTGATTTCGGCAACCTTACCAGCGTTATTACTAGCAATTACAATTTGTTCACCAGCAATTTCCAGAAATTGTTCATCCATATGTTCATCAGCCATTACTAAGTACCTGCGCTTGGAGTTCATGGAGTTGCCTACATGCATCAAAAGCATGGTCAAGCATATGGTTAAGTTGGTCCCTTGTAAAAGGTGCCTTTTCAGCAGTGCCTTGAATTTCAATAATATGGCCACCACTGCTGATAACAAAGTTAGCATCCACTTCTGCATTACTGTCTTCAGCGTAATCTAAATCAGCAATTGCTACATCCCCATATATTCCACACGAAACAGCAGCTATTTGTCGAGTTACAGGAAGTTCTTTTATCATGCCTTTATCTACTAATTTTTGACATGCTAAATGTAACGCCACATAGCCACCAGTAATGGATGCACACCGGGTGCCGCCATCAGCTTGGAGTACATCACAATCGATAATAATTTGACGTTCACCAAGCATTTTAAAGTCAACTGCAGCTCTCAATGACCTACCAATGAGCCGTTGGATTTCTACTGTGCGGCCACCTTGCTTACCTTGGGTTGCCTCACGACGAGTTCGGGTTCCGGTTGCCCCAGGCAGCATACCATATTCTGCCGTTACCCAACCAGCACCACTACCTTTAATAAATCGTGGCACTTGCTCATCAATACTTGCAGTACACAGTACGTGAGTATCGCCACATTTAATAAGGCATGATCCATCTGCATGCTTAGTGACATGGATTTCAATTGAAGTGGGACGAATCTGACTTTCATTACGTCCAGAAGGTCTATCTATTTCAGAGCCATTACTATTAGCTGTTAGGGTCATAAAAAAACTATGAATTTACTATTGAAATTTTGAAGCAGGCAACCTAAATAAAGATCACCAATACGTTATTAAAGCAACTTCATAACATACAAGATTCGCTATGGCTACAAATTCTCAACCCGAAGATAATCACGATCAACAGCCTCAAGAAAATAATGAGACTAACGATCAAGAACAAACACAAGACAGCATTCAGAACACTGAAAGCCAACCAATGCAAACTGTGTCATTGGAACAACAAATTGGCGAGTTCCGTGACAAATGGATGCGAGCTGCTGCGGAAGTAGAAAATATTAAGCGCCGTAGTGCACAGGAAATTGAGAAGGCAAGGGCATATTCAATTGAATCGCTTGCAACAGATCTAATTGGTGTTTTAGATAACTTATTTAGAGCAAGCGAATCTATTTCCGAAGAAGATGCGGCACAAAATGATATTCTCAAGAACGCAAAAGAGGGAATAGAAATTACAAAAAAAGAAATGCTCCGAGCTTTAGAGCGCCACAAAATAAAAAGAATATGCCCAGGCAATGGCGATGATTTTGACCATAACTTTCATCAGGCCGTAAGTCAGCTAGAAGTCACCGAAACTGCCCAAGACGGTAAGATTATAAACGCCATGCAGGCAGGGTATATTATCAAAGACAGATTACTTAGACCTGCAATGGTTGTGGTGGGTAAAATAAAGTCATAGTAACTTACAACCTGCAAAAGAAATTGATACAATATGCCGTGGGAAAAGCTAGAAAAAAACACTTTTATATATTCGTTCAGTAATACGCTACCTATTGATGAACAACCTCCTTTTATACAAAGGATGCTTAGTAAAGAAGATCAAGAAAAACTAAAAAGCTTCCAATTGCATTTTATCATTCCTGAAGAAAAAAACACAATCATTGCTATGGTTGACGCTGTTGTAGTAAAAGACGGAGTTACGGATGATAGCCGTACCATAATCGAGGGTGCTCTTAAAGAAAGCCTTTACAATTCAGATAGTGGCTTCTTATGCAGGTATGGGACATTAGATGGCAGCTCAGCCAATGGAAAAGTTATTTTTGCAGACAAGCTTCAAGTGAGGCGCTTTAAACATGCCTTAAAACTAGACTTGTACGAATTAGATGGTTTAGAAAAAGATAGCATAAAAGCGTTTGCCGACGTGCTTGATACATTTTGCACTTCCAATCACACACAAAGTTCACTGCGTCAAGCCACCATAGGACGGAGCGAACCTCAGGAAGCTCAATTAGTGTGATGGCCCATACTCATGAGCAACCATAGTTCCACTACAGTTTACAACATTATGCGACGGACTGACCATGTCGCTATATAACTCTTCTTGATATTGTACTTTTCTTAAATGCATTATCAGTTCTTCTATTAAGGTAAATGGCTCTTCCTCTTCATCGGGGCAATAAAAACCGCTATCATCAATACTGGCAGAATCAGCATCAGCATTAGTCCGGTTATGTTGGTTTGCTTTTAATTCACAGTATTTCTTATAAACACTCTTGATGCCATGATACATAAGATGCTCAATCATGTCGTCATCAAAAAACTCTTGAGCTAAATCAAAATCTTTGTTTGCTAACTCAAGTACCTCATTTAATTGCTCCCATTCATTTACATACATCAACACATTATCTGACGACAAGAAATTATATAATTTTCGACGATCAGTAAATAGTTCAAATAAATCTGGAAAAGTAAATTCCTTAAGAAGCTTATCATTCTGATCCCCAAGAAGAATGACCAACTCATCACAGCTTAGCTCTAGCAGGTCATACAGATCAATCAAACCTTCTTCAATGGCTTCAAACGCCTCATGATTACAAAGTTGTTTTTGAAGCTCCCTTGGAAGCACCTGAATATATTCTTTTCCAATACCAGAAGCATTAACAAGTAAATTTAACCAATGATCATCAAAACGTTTTTGTCGTTTAGTTATAATAGTGCGTTCAATATTAACTGCCATACGTGTATATTTTTGACCACTCATGGCAATGGTTGTAGGATTTTTAGGCAAGGGCGTGCGCTGCAATTGGGTTGCCCGCTCAGATACATCACCTGAAACATACTGCTCAAGAAAATGTGACTGCGTAGGATACGAGTGTAGGTTTGCACCACCAGTAACCGGCAACTTAACCCGTGCATCTGCATTCTCATATGCAACCATAGCTGGTTCACTCTTAAATGGCTTTGTGGTGCCAACATACCCCAATACTCTAAAACGGGTAGGGTCTTTTGCATGCTTGCTTGTATCATCATAGCCTCGTGTCTTTAAACCACTACCTGCCTGATTAAAACGTTTCATTAACTTATCTGCAAAACCGCCATTGGTATGAGAATTCTGAAAGTCTAAAACCGAAATGGCACAGTTACCACATACTGTATTAGGATACGAATTAATAAACGCCACCATTGAATATAACTTACACGGCTCTTCATCCATAGCATCAGACAAGTAACCCTTATCTCTTAAGGCTTGTATTAACTCATTATATAAGTTTTCAATCGCAACATCGGATTGAATGGCATGAAAAAAACTCCGCTCACTATGTGAATTATGCTCCCAAAACATCGTAGCATTTTCCATTTCATACCTATAGAGAGCATCAAGATCAATCATTGGGACTGCATTTAGAAGCATTTCTTTTGATAGGAATTTGCCTTTATGTGCATTTAGAAATTTTTTAATCAAAGAAACCTGCTCATGACTTGCCTCAGTTTTACTAAGGTGAGGGATATATTTTTTTAGCATTGCCGTGTGATCACGCGTTGCTACTTTAGAGCCATTAACATGCTGGCGAATGACTTCATCCTTAAATGCTGTATCTGATGCAAATTCTTCATCACGGGAAACAAAAAAATCACCATCATTTGTTAAAACAACCGGCACCGTAACATAGTCATACTTAGTATGCTTGCCATGAGGTCCATTAGATACAACAAAACAAAATTGTGCTGCAACAAAATTTGGTAGGTTGCGGCTAGTATCATCCTTACTTGCTGAAGATCGACTACGTTTGTACCCAGCCTTTTCTTGGGCTATTTCTTTATCATGCGCAGCTTTTAAACGGTCAATATCTTGTAAACCAGCCCAAATATGAGATTTTAACTCGGTTAGAATTCCAGCTATAGCAGCAGGAGGAATAGAAGTAGCTTTATGAGGTTTGCTTGTTTGATATGTGATTGACGTGCCCTCAGCAGGGTAGACCTTATGAAGCTCTATGTCTTGTTTTAATTCTTCAGCCTTCTTACTTAATGTTGTAGCCTTACATCGCGTAACTTTAGCGGGACCTTCATCTGTAGCCATATCGGCAACCGTGGTTGCATTTGACTTACTAGTAGATACTGGCGCTACTAATTTCATCTTAATTTTTTGCAGCTCGTGAATGTGACTTACATCTCCTTGAGAAACTTCATCACCGTACTGCTTTTTCTGCCTCACCAATGCCTTTGCAACACCCGGTAACGAAGATGACTCCTCTAAAGAGGGACCAAACTCTTCTTTTGTATTTGAAGCAGGGATGTTCTTATTTCTGGACATGATTTGGATGGTAGCACATCATAAGTAATATAACGAGTAATATTGTGCGATTATAGATAAAAACACTTAAAGTTTTCCATAATATATATTATAAGATATTTGGATAATTGCCACTTTATAGCGTTTATGCTACAATTAAAGCAGGATTTTAAAGACTCCCTCTCAGGAATGCCTGTATTTTTATTTACCAAACGGATTAGTATAATGGTGGTATTTTTGTTATTATGGCATTATACAATATAATTATACATTATACTGGACGTAATGTTCGGCATATGCGCCAACCGCATCCGTAATTACTCGTTGAGGCTACATATGAAGATTTTTTTTATTATTGGGTTTTTTATTGGAATATTTATTTTAGGCTCTGGCTTTGGCCTGCTTGATGGCGTTCTTGGTGTTAACTTTTCCGAAATGAGCTTTGAAGAAAAATTTGAATATATCATTGCCCTAGCTAATGAGGCCCAAAAAGCAATTATTGACCTAGTGGCCAAATTGATAGAAGCATTTGAGGCCGGTAGCTCTACCGCCGATAAATAAGCGCAACTCCTGAAAGATTAGCTTTCTTGATTTGCTAATGTTTTTTGTTTTTCTTCTACATCTTCTGCTACACCTTCAATAAGATCTGCCGAAGTTACTACCTGGTATCGATGTAATTTATTAAATGGCTTATCGTCAGGATAATACGACTGAAGCTGCTTAGCTTTTGATAAAAAGTTTCGGTTAAACGACCCTGCAAATTTATCATACTTGTCCATACTTGATTTTAAGCTCTTTCCAAGCGACTCTGACGTGCTTTGGAGCACCCCAATACTGGCTAAGAGCTTTTTTACGCCTTGAGAAATTTCTTCCGAGTGCTGTTCTTGCTTTGCCCTAAAAATGGCCAGTTTTGCTTGCAATAGCGCGTTAACCAATCCAGAAGGACCCACAGGAATAATATGGTGCGCCCACGCTTTTTCTTCAAATTGCTTATCTGTTTTTCTTAATGTTTCCATGGCCGATTCGGTTGGTAAAAACATCATCACCACCGTATGTCCAGCCGTTTTTTTTCTAAGCGACTTAAGCTGATCATCAATTGCTTGCTTATAATCTTTAGTAATTAAATCTTTTAAATGCTTTGTCATGCTTTGCCTAATATTAGCATACACATGGTCACGCTGCTGCTGATTATCAATCGCCCCCAAATCCATAAAAAACTTCGATGCTTTACTGTCTATTACCATCACATGATCTCCAGGCAAAAACACCACCGCATCAGGTTTAAGACCTCCTCTTAATTTATCGTGATCTTTAATAAAATGCTGCATCACATAGTCTTGACCGGCAATTAAACCCGATGATTTAAAAATATTTTCTAACGTAACTTCAGCTAAAGCCCCCGCCCCTTGTGGCGACAACAATGCGCGTTCTATCGTATCAACTTTTTGCATGCGTTTAGACAAGTGATGCATCGACTCAAAAACATGTTTAAATTGCTGATGAAGCTGCTCCGTTGTTGCTTTAATTCTTTCTTCTTGCTGTTTTTGAGCATTCAAGGCTTCACGCTTATGGTCGTCCAATAATTTACTTGATAACTCCGAACCCGCCTTCAAGATTGATGCTCTTGAGGCTTCTAAATGAATCTTCATTTGCTGCTCCTGAGACAACACCTTCTGTTGCTCTATCTTGAGCTCAGCATCTAGTTCGTAACGTTGCTTCGTTAATAACTGACACTCTTCTTGCAAACCAGCAATAAGAGTTTGTAGTTGAGAAAGTTGCGTTTTAAGCTCTTTTATCGTATGGTTCGCCTGAGTTTTTGTAACAAAAAACATGATTGCTAGTAACGCTGATATGGCACTAAAAATACTGATAATAATGACTTCCATGTTTTTTCCTCATGTTGTTGAATATAGTGCCTGATAGATTAAACGATAATCCTTTAAATAGGTAAGATAATTTTATGTCCATTTCTGTTATTATTTTAGCTGCCGGGCAAGGCACACGTATGAAGTCTAATTTACCAAAGGTACTTCATCACGTCGGCAACAAACCACTTGTATCACATGTAGTGGATGCAACAAATCTTTTACCTGTCAATCAGCGTATTGTTGTCGCCAACCCACACACCGCACCTGCCATAGAAAAAATACTCGACAACGCCAATGTTGTTATTCAGCAAGAGCAATTAGGCACCGCCGATGCTGTAAAAGCAGGATTAATCCATGTCAGCAATGATGACGACACCATCCTTATTCTTTATGGTGATACGCCACTGATTCAACCCGACACCCTGGAAGTATTTCTAAATATAAAATCCGATATCCGCGTTCTGGGGTTCGATACCCCCTACCCTCATGGCTACGGAAGAATTATTACCAAAGATGGCGAACATATTCTAGCCATCGTCGAAGAAAAAGATGCATCAACGGACCAAAAAGAAATCACGCTATGCAACTCTGGAATCATGGCACTAAAAGCCTCATTGCTAAAGTCACTTCTAGAAGATGTCTCCAATAATAATGCCAAAGGCGAATATTATTTAACTGATATTATTAACATTGCCAATCAACGGTCGCTGGAATGTAAGTTTGCCATATGTGACTTAGATGAAGTTATTGGGATTAATGACCGGCTGCAACTATCCATTGCCGAAACTGCATTTCAAACACGTAAGCGCAAAGAAATAATGTTAAGCGGCGTCACCCTCACCAATCCTGAATCAGTCTTTTTTAGTGCCGATACTCAGATTGGCAACGACACAATTATTGAGCCTAATGTCACCTTTGGTCCCAAAGTAACCATTGAAAGTAACTGCCACATTAAGTCATTTAGCCACATTGAAGAAGCAATCATTTCCGATGGCTGCACCATTGGTCCATACGCAAGGCTTAGACCAGGATCACACTTAGAAAAAAATGTGAAAATTGGAAATTTTGTTGAAATCAAAAAATCATATTTGGGTCAAGGTGCCAAGGTGAATCATCTTAGTTATATTGGTGATGCAAAAGTTGGTGATGCTGCCAATATTGGTGCTGGTACTATTACATGCAATTATGATGGAATAAACAAATACCAAACCATTATTGGAAAAGGCGCCTTTATAGGCTCAAACACTGCATTAGTGGCGCCAGTTTCTATTGGAGACGGTGCACTTATTGGCGCAGGAAGCACCATCACCAACGATGTTGCCAAAGACGCTCTAGCCGTGTCACGTGCAGATCAAAAATCCATTTCTCAAGGTGCCAAGAAAAAACGTGAACGAACATTAAATACAAAAGCTTCATGATTCTCAAACAACTCGACTTTACCATTGAACAACAATCATTGTCATTTATGGTAGATGCGTTATCAGAAGACGCACTATCCATGACTTATTTTGAGGTTGAAGGCACCGATGGAAAAACATGGAACGTTCGTCTATTTGCCAATGACACCCACATAATTGAAAGTAAACTCACCATTCTGGCCGCCGCGGTCAACAAATCGCAAATCGATTATACGGTTGTACCGGTCAATACCAACCAAGACTGGGTAAGCTTATCGCAAGCTAACATGAAACCCATTGAAGTTGGTCCGTTTTATGTTCACGCCCCTTGGCACAACATTGATAACATTGATCAGCATTTTCACGATATCTGCATCAACCCTGGACAAGCATTTGGTACTGGGTCGCATGAAACCACCAAAGGATGCTTAGCATTACTCAGCTCCTTAGAGTCTGATGTCTCAACTATATTAGATATGGGCACTGGCACGGGTATTCTGGCATTAGGAGCTCGCTATCTTTGGCAAGACAGTAACATTATAGCTATCGATAATGATCCTCTTGCTCTTGAAAATGCAACCGAGAACTGTATTGGCTTTGACATCAAGCTTGATCAAGCAGAAAGTTTTACTGCCAGCACTATTACCACAGCAGCCCCCTATGATCTTATTATTGCCAATATATTAGCCCAACCTCTTATAGAGCTATCTGGTGATATTAACGCTATTATCAAGACGGGCACATCCATTATTTTATCAGGATTTTATGACCACCAAAAGAACGATGTTGTAAAGGCATACGAACAAGTAGG
>CALCTU010000132.1 GCA_937907045.1 uncultured Alphaproteobacteria bacterium | reverse complement strand
GTAGAAGTAACGCCTCGCCATTTGCGTTTACGCAAACGATTGCTTGATCCAAACGATCGTAAGCGTGCTATGCGTGCTGCAAAGAAAGACTAATATATTCGCCAAAAGGCAATTTGGTTGACGTTGATTTGCTACCCAAACTTACCTTCAATGTAATCTGCTGTTTTTTCGTGCACTGGTGCTTCAAACACCTGCTCGGTATCATCCGGATTATCTGCAATATGCTCTTTAAGGCCTCTAACTACGTCTTGAGTAAATATAGATCCCACCATACGCTTATCGTACCGCTGCTTAACATCTCCAAAATGACTTCTTCGATCATTTAATATAATTTTTGAAATAAAAATAAAATTATATTGCAAATTATTAAACGCAGCGTTTATATACACGCACAACATCACAACGTGGTATCAATCATTAAACGACAACAGAAGTGCCCGATAGACACAAACTTTATCAATGCAACTTTTTTAGTGAACTTCTCTTGTCTGGGGCAAGTACATACTCACAAAGAGATTTGCAAAAACCAACACCTCAACTTGATGCCTTGATCAAGGTAATGGAAGAGATTGTCAAGCCGTATCCTAAAGAACACATAAAAACTATAGAGAACTTAACTGACGGACTTGAAGATAATAAAGACCAAGTAATAAGACTCCTCATTGCAGCTTTGGCCTATAAACGTGAATATAAGGTTCTTAACCAACTGGCATCGTTTACATTAGATAAAACATTGCACGATAGAATGGAAACTTTAAGGACTGATGATAAGGACTTTTCATCGGAAGAAAAACTCGAAGCATTTGTGAAAGGCTCTAGAGAAACCAGAAAAAAAAGCACACAAACAAAGGAAACAAAGAAAAAATCCGAAAACATCATTCGCTTACATACTGAGCAAATTCATCAAAAAAGCTTCAAAAACAAACTTCTTATATATCTTAATAGCCTTGACAGTAAAGCGCTCGAAGAAATGTGTTATGAGTGTTTATCATCTAGTATGACAACGTTACTAGGAGTCATTTTAGACATATACTCTAAACAACACACTCAAAGAGTTGAATCTTTATTTCAGTCACTTCTTGACAGTGCAGACGGATATAAATGCACTTGGACACTTATAAAACACCTTCCGGATCAATGTAATATTGTCATGGACCGCTTATTAACTTTTCTATACTCCAATAAAGTCAATTTTTCCTTCGGATATCGGTTACTTCAAATAATAAAAGAAAACCCAAGTAAGTACCAATGTCACAACATAAATGTGATACCAGCGTTTATCACTTCATCATTCATAGATAGCCATCTGATGCTTGATAGTGAACTCATATTATTTGAAGAAGATAAGTTTGCTTATTTAATAAGTACCATGGCAAATTCAGACCCTGTATGCAGATGTATTATTGCACTCAAAGGTCTTGAAATAATTGCACGCCTTCCTCTTGCTTTTGACCCCCCAGGTGCAAAAACAAGAGTCAGACAATTATTAGATCTTGTGCCCAATCAGAAAATAATCATTGATGATGTGCTACTAGAATGTATTCAGCGTAGAAAGTTTGACCTATTTAGACTTCTTACAACATCCCCAAAGACAAAAACTAGTAATGCAGTTAATGAAGAACTTCTTTTACGCATTGTACGTTATCGATTCTTAAGTAAGGAAAAAATAAAAGAAGTTCTTGATTTCATCAAACTCGATCAACAAGGCATCATTGAGTTACTAGATAAGCAACCTCTTAGCTCTATGAAGGACATCAGCGAAAACATAAGCGGTTTTGATACAAAACTGATGGCATGTTGCCTCGATGTCATATATCGCAAATGTTCAAACTTTGATGAGTGGTTAAGCATTGTATCAAGAATCGTCGTAGAAGTAAGTCTTCATCACTCTTATTACAACGTTTCTATTTGTGGCGATGCATACAGTATTGCAAAAGGCTATTGTAAAGACAATGCTCAAGAACAAATGTTATGCCAATCATGCAAAGGAAGAATACCTTCCGAGCAAGATGAACTCAAGTACATAACTTCTCCAGATTTATTAAGGATGTCAAGAACTAGGCTGACCAAAATGCAGGATATCTCAAGACTTCATGAAACACCTAGCCTAAAGTTAACAGATGTTGACATAAGTAGGCAGAAAGTAGAAAAACACCCCTGTTAATATCCCTCAAATCTTTCCAAGATTTAGTATTACCATTCCATCATCATTTACAGCTCTACACTTGCTCTTGCGACCGACAAGTAGTATCTGGTTACTAAATCCTAGCCAAACTTACCTTCAATATAATCTGCTGTTTTTTCGTGCACAGGTGCTTCAAACACCTGCTCGGTATCACCAAACTCTATTAACTTCCCTAAATGAAAGAAACCTGTCTTATCCGAAATACGGCGTGCTTGCTGCATGGAGTGTGTAACCATCACAATGGTGAATTTCTCTTTGAGCTCACAAATAAGCTCTTCCACGACAGCAGTTGCAATAGGGTCAAGTGCAGAGCATGGCTCATCCATCAGAACAACCTCAGGCTTAATGGCAATCGCACGTGCAATGCAAAGACGTTGCTGTTGACCACCAGATAATCCTGTTCCTGGTTCGTTAAGACGATCCTTAACCTCATCCCATAGCCCAGCGCGCTGAAGACTTTTTTGAACAATGGTATCCAGCTCTTCTTTTGATTGTGTAAGACCATGAATACGTGGTCCGTAGGCAACGTTGTCGTAAATGGATTTTGGAAACGGATTGGGTTTCTGGAACACCATTCCCACTTTAGAACGAAGCACCACCACATCAACATTTTTTTCGTAGATAGATTCACCATCAAGCAAAATTTTACCTTCAATACGGCATGATGGAACAGTATCATTCATACGGTTTAAGCAACGCAAAAACGTAGACTTACCACATCCTGAAGGACCAATAAGCGCAGTTACTTGGTTTTTTTGAATATCCATATCCACACCAAATAATGCCTGCTTATCGCCATAAAAAACATCAACATTCTGAGCCTGCATTCGCAACTTTTTGGATTTGCTCTCTTTAGGATCACTCATGATAACCTACCATCTGATTTCACATTTCTTACGCACCCATACTGCTAATGCGTTCACGCATAACAAAAATATGAGTAGAACCATTATGCCAGCCGACGTTTTTTCAATAAACCCAGGCTCGGCACTATCTGACCATAAATAAATTTGTACCGGCATGGCAGTAGCAGCATCAGTAAAGCTACCCGGAATATCTGCTACAAAAGCTACCATACCAATCATTAATAGTGGTGCTGTTTCTCCTAAAATGCGTGCCATACTTAAAATAGTACCGGTCATAATGCCCGGCATCGCAAGTGGCAATACGTGATGCATAGTGGTTTGGAGTTTTGAAGCACCAAGTGCCATCGCACCATCTCTGATCGATTGAGGAATAGCACGTATGGAGGCACGCGTTGATATAACAATCACAGGCAGTGCCATAAGCGCCAGAGTCAATCCACCGGCAAGTGCTGCTGAACGCGGAATACCAAAAATTTGCAAATACAGCATCAGTCCAAGCAAACCAAACACAATAGACGGCACGGCAGCTAGGTTATTGATATTAACTTCAATAAATTCGGAAATTTTATTTTTAGGTGCAAATTCTTCTAGGTAAATTGCCGTCATCACCCCTAGTGGAAAAGCCACAACCATACAGGCAATGACCACAAATAACGAACCAACAATGGCTCCTAACATCCCGGCACGCTCTGGCGACCTTGAGTCACCTTGCGTTAGAAAATCTGCATTAAAAAATCCTGAAATATTATTTTCGGACTCTAACTGCTTAATCCATCCAAGCTGTTTGTCTTTAAGCTTACGTTTATCTTCTGAAACTGAAACATCCAACTTACCCTTATAATACATATCAACCACGGATGACGCCACCAGCCATATTTCAACGGTTTGTCCTTGCTTTTGCGGATGTTGTTCAAGGTATTTTTTAATATCACCGGCAACATCTTGCGTAAAAATACCTCCCAACATACGCTTATTACGCCTACCACTGACATCACCAAAATGGTTTTGCAGACTATTGGACATAATTTTGCGAAAATTATCCTGCTCTACAAGTACCTTATCAAATGTAATGGGTACTTTAATTTTTGTCTGCATGAAGGCACTGTAGCCTCCTAAAATAATTTTACCTAACAACAGCACCAAAAATATAATACATACAGCAACGGCAACCTGGCCATACATAACAAAACGCTTCTCTGCTCTTCTGCGTTTTTCAATGGTACCAGCAACTTGCTTGTGTATTTGCTTACGCTTCATACGTCGCTTTAACGCTTTACGGCGTTTACGTGAAAGCTTCTTAATGTCAATGCTATGAATATCAGTCATATTGCTCCTTAAATTTTTTCACCACATAAAGTGCAATAATATTAAGGATAAGGGTCATCACAAATAATGAAAGCCCCAATGCGAAAGCAGATAATGTCTTGGCACTATCAAATTCTTGATCACCAATTAAAAGAGTAACAATTTGCACGGTAACCGTTGTTACCGACTCTAGCGGGTTTGCGGTGAGATTTGCTGCTAATCCAGCGGCCATCACGACAATCATTGTTTCGCCAATAGCACGAGATACTCCCAGCAAAACCGCACTCATAATACCAGGAAAAGCCGCAGGAATAATCACTTTAACAATGGTTTCGGATTGAGTAGCACCAAGTGCCAGGGAACCATCTCGCAAGGTCTGAGGTACCGAGTTAATCACGTCATCGGACAAGGATAATACAAAAGGAATAATCATCACTCCCATGACAAGGCCAGCATTAAGTGCACTTTCTGAGGCAATACTTAATCCAATCATATCGCCAAAACCCCGCATCAATGGAGCAACAGCAATCACTGCAAAATACCCATAAACTACTGTTGGAATACCAGCCAACACCTCAAGCAAAGGCTTAACTCTGTCACGTACTTTTCTGGGGGCATATTCTGATAAATAAATGGCGGCATACAATCCAATGGGCGTAGCAATTACCATAGCAATAACTGTTACTAACAATGTTCCGGTAAAAAGTGGAATGGCACCAAAAGAACCTTGTCCACCCTGCCCTGCTGGTGACCAATGCGTACCAAATAAAAAGTCAGTAATTGGCACGTAAGAAAAAAACCGAACAGACTCAAAAAATACAGATGCAATAATCAAAATGGTTACTGCAATAGAAATACTTGCCGAAACAAACAACGCGCCTGTAGCCCAACGTTCTATGAGGAGGCGTTTGTTTGAGAGTTGGTTGCTAAGCATAATCTCTTAGGCCTTTAATAAGTATATACGTATCACCCTATGTGCGCGCAGCATAGCGACAAATGCCCCCAAGTGCAACTATAGTGTTTAAATTTCAACGCTTGCCAACGCAAGCGCATTAGTGCAAAGGTAAAAACGAAATACTATTTTACCGTACTGCACCAGGATGACCTGCTCTTGCTCCCACGGAAGGGTCATACATATAGTATTGTGGCTGAGCACTAAAGCATCGGGATATTTGATTTCCGATAGAGAATAGATCGTAGTCACTAACTGCTGGGAAAGAAACGGATTGAGCCCGAGCACCATCAGGCGTCATATAAAGCATTGCATATCTGGATAATATGACTGATGCAGCAATCATTGCGCCTCCATCTGGTATCACACCGTCTTGAACAATACATGCCCATAACTTATCTTGCATGAGATTATGTATATTTGATGGATTATCCGAAACATTCATAGGCGTCATAGAAATACCATGTTGCTTTGGTACAAGTTTTGTCATGCATTGTTGGTCAATTGCACTTAGCATCTGGCTATAATATTCGCACCTCACGCTTTGTGAACATGGCAAATATTCCCTTGTAAGCTGATATACCATACGATTGGCCTGATTAGCCATCCAAGCACCACTCTCATGTCGGTACATGTTTAATTGCAAATGAAGTGCCACACGTAAAAACGTCGTTATCAGCTCCATGCTTTTTGGTGATTGCAGGTCTTGTAACTGCATTGTTTTTATTTGACCTTGCTGCATATCTAGCCAATAAAAATCAGCAAGCGGGTATTTAAACTGTCCAATTTCAAAGTACGTGATGGCTTCATCTGCATTACCCGCAGACTTATATGCTATACCTGCCCAGGTACTGCTATGGGGATCATTACTTTTTCGATATGCTTGCTGAAACCAAAAAGCAGCCCTAGGATGGTTTGCTTTAAAACCATGTGCTCCTTGATACAAATAATCACCTATCATGTGCAAGGCTTTAGCAGGAAAGCACTGGACTACAAGTTGAAACTGCTCCCTGCAGTCTACACCAAAACTACTTGCTTGTTCAAGGTGACATACATAACTGACCATACGAGAATCTTTCGAGCCTACCTTTAAACGACATAACCGCGCCATATGAACGCAAGCACATCCCTGTTGAGTAGGAGTAAAATGGTGTTCGCTTTTATTATCTATAATACAATTAAGTGCAGCTTTGGCTATTCTACCAACATATATGTCTTCTTGTTTTGCAATGGTCACTATATCATAATGCGCTTGTATAAGCTCATCATATCCCATAGACGTAAATAAACGTAACACTACATGTTTCCATGCATGTCTAGCACTTTGATCATGACTTTTTCGTATGGCACCACACAAACATCTTATTGCATGTAACTTATATTTAGATTTATCTTCCAAATTAGAAGAGGTTCTTGAGATTTCCAGGTAGCTCCTACCCCTTTGAACAAGCTCTTCAAATGACAATTTTGCTAGGTTTTCTGGTGGCATCTTAGCTTTTGGAGGTACCTGAAATGATGACTTAGAGCTACCCTGCGGACTTGGCCTCCAATCAGTATTTGCACCTTCTGCAAACCCTGACGGTGGCCGAGGAGGGGCAGATGGCATTTTTCTTGGGCCATTGCTTGGTCGCCCATCACCCCCATAGGCAGCCGAATGGGAATATTCATAAGGT
>CALCTU010000131.1 GCA_937907045.1 uncultured Alphaproteobacteria bacterium | reverse complement strand
GCCTACGGGTTCCGAAATTTTGAAAATTACAGATTGAGAGTAAAAATATTATGTGGTTAGATAATAGTTCAACATGCCTTCCTAATTGGGGTAGACCCATAGTTTTTAGCAGTGATGTAGGATTTTTATAAAATGGCGCACCCGGAAGGATTCGAACCCTCAACCTCTTGATCCGTAGTCAAGTGCTCTATCCAGTTGAGCTACGGGTGCACACGCAAAATGAAGGTGCAGATTAATAGCCGTTTAGGGCAGCAAATACAAGCTTTTTTTCTATTAATACCATTTCCACAAGTTAAATGATGAAAATGGTATCATAATGAGAGATACGAAGACCATTGTGAATGATAATACCGTACCTTACTTGTTGCGTAAACAACCCCAATCATAGATCTTTATCCATGATTGGGGTTGTTTAGTAATAGACTAGAATTTGTATGCAATACCAGCGCCAAATACCCAAGGATCAAGGTCCACGTCAGCAGTGATAGCACCGTTATTAACACTTACATTTGTGCTATGGTATAATTTTTTTACATCAAAATTCACAGCCCAATGTTTGTCAATTCCATAGTCCATGCCAGCTTGTAATGCATAGCTTTCACCATCTTCGTAATCTACGTTGTTAACAGAGCCGTTATCTTCATTGTAATAAAATATGTACCCCATGCCGGCTCCCACATAAGGACGGAAGGTACCTTTGGGGTTAAAATGGTATTGTGCAGTAAGGGTAGGAGGTAATATCCAGACATTGCCTAAATCTGTACCATTATTAGCACCCATAGAATGCTTTGCGGTGGCTAAAATAAGTTCTGCTGCAACATGATCGGTAAAAAAGTAGGTGAAATCAAGTTCTGGCGTAATTTTATCCTCTGCAGTAACGTCTGCATTAAGATTGTTAACCGTACTTTGTTCATCCGGATCAATAGAAATCGCTCTTGCGCGAATAAGCCAGCGTTTAGTATCCGTAAAGTCGAAAAGAGATTCTGTTTGGGTTAATTCATGCTGGTCAGCTTTTGCAGGGTTATGCATCATCGTAGTTGTACATAGAAGGCATAATGTTCCAAGTAATAGTTTTTTCATCGTTACTTCCTTGAGTATTATTAAATTATTAATAAACAAGGAGCTACATCTAATGGCTGTTTGAGGCTTTGACTTTTATCAAATATATCTCAGTAGTTGCGTAAATATGAGATTGGAATGACTAAATAAGCAATATGAGGTGTAATGGTAGTGTATTGTAGCGAGATCAGTGAGTATATAAGCCTATTAGGAAGCCTGGCTAATTTTCTTGTTCATTAAGAACTTTTCTAAAGTTGCTTGTATGCTATCGATCTTTATCGGTTTGGTTATATAATCATTCATTCCTGCTTTGATGCACTTGTCCCTATCTCCTTGCAGGGCGTTTGCTGTCATGGCCACAATAATAAGGTTTTTGCCCCATTGATAATTACGAATTTCTTTGGTTGTATCAAAGCCATCCATATTTGGCATTTGACAATCCATGAATACTATATCATATGCGGAGTGATTTTTGGTTAATTCGGAAATTGCTTCAATGCCATCAACTGCAACATGAGTCTTGCAACCAAATTTTTCTAATATAGCTGTTGCTACATCTAAATTGGGTCTAAAATCTTCAACTATTAATATCGAAGCGTCAAATTGTGGAAAATGGTGGTAGTTGGTATCGCTTTCATGGTCTTGATCATTATTATTTGGCTGTTCACCCTCATCATTTTGGATATCAAGTGTTCTGAGAATAGTATCAATAAGAATAGTTGGATAGATAGGTTTGATAAGATAGTCTGAAAAGCCTGCTTTTTTTATCATACTAAAATCATCTTTTTTTCCCATTGCTGTAAGCATAATCATTTTTGGGATACCAAATTTTTCTGGATTTTCTTGTATTGTGTATCCCAGCATTTCACCATTCATTTTAGGCATCCGGTAATCAACAAGAATAACATCGTAAGGTTGATTATTTTTATATGCATGTTCAATTTTTTGTAATGCTTCTTCCGGAGAGTTTGTTATATCGCTGTTTACACCGATTCTCTTGAGGTAACCAGAAAAGACCTCTAAGTTAACTTCATAATCGTCAATAATTAGAATGCGTTTGTTCTTTAATTTACGCGACTTATCAATGCTGGTTACTTTATGTTCTACATGCATTTTAAAAGCGACTTCAAACCAGAATATTGACCCTTTGCCAACTTGGCTTGTTACGCCTATTTTTCCTCCCATGAGTTCCACGAGTTTTTTGCATATAGCAAGTCCAAGGCCAGTTCCGCCAAACTCTCTGGTCGTAGATGAGTCAGCCTGAGAAAACTGTTCAAAAATAGAGGATAGTTTATCTTTTGCTATACCAATTCCTGTATCATTTATTTCAAAACGTAATGTAATAGAGTCATTGTTTTGTTTAACTTTTTTAACATCAACTAGTACATGCCCCCCTTTCGAAAATTTAATAGCATTTCCTAATAGGTTGATCAAAATTTGTCGTAATCGTGTAGGGTCGCTATAGATAGATATTGGGGCATCTATTGGACATCGTAGTGCAATTTCAACATCATTATTGTTAGCGCGATTGCTAAGCATATGAACTACTTCATTAAGCAGAGCATTGACCACAATTGGCACGGTTTCAAGCTCTAATTCTCCGGCTTCTATTTTCGAGAAATCAAGAATATCATTTATTAAGACAAGTAGTAACTCACCGGACGATTGTATAGTATCAACATAGCGTTCAGATTTTTCATCAAGTTTACAATAAGATAATAATTCAGCAACACCAATAATACCATTCATTGGTGTTCTGATTTCATGACTCATGGTAGCCAGGAACATACTCTTGGCCTTATTGGCTCTGTCGGCACGTTCTTTTTCATATTGTATCTGAGCTTCTCTTTCTTTGCGTTCAGATATGTCTCGTAAGGTGCCAACAAATTTTCTTTTACCACCAATACGCATCTCATTTATTCCAAGCTCTAGGGAAAAAATACTACCGTCTTTGCGTAATCCTTCAACTTCTCTTCCTTTACCAATGATTTTGCCATCACCGGTTTCTAGATAGGAAGAGATATACAGATCGTGATCTTGCGCATACGATTCAGGCATAAGCATTTTAACGTTTTTGCCAATTAGTTCAGCTTTTGTATAACCAAAAATATTCGATACTGCAGGATTACTAGACTGAATTGTACCAGTATCATCAATGACAATCACTCCGTCAATAACAGTGTTTAAAACAGTTACTAATTCTTGTTCTGTGGAGAAAACTGTTTTTTGTAAATTAATACGCTCGATTGTATTTTTGACAGAGCGTTGTAATGCCTCTGCGGTGATCTGGGATTTGATGAGGTAATCTTGAATTCCCTCATGCATTAATTCTACCGCAATGGCTTCGCTTCCATGACCGGTAGTAACTATAACCGGAGGTATGTGAGTATATTCCCTGAGCTGTGTGATAACTTCTGTTGCATTTAAGTCAGGAAGCAAGTAATCAAGAATAATACAATCTGGTGCTATTTTCTTGCACAAATCCAATCCTTCTTCAGCAGAATCAGCCTCAATAAATGTATATTGATTATCAGAATCTTGTTTTAAAAATCGTTTATAGGTTTCTCTATCT
>CALCTU010000130.1 GCA_937907045.1 uncultured Alphaproteobacteria bacterium | reverse complement strand
TTGTCAATGGTGGCAATAAATTCTCTAAGGGAGATTTAAATATGCGTAAGGTTCTTCTTGCGACGACAGCTCTGGTAGCTGCAGCGGGTGTTACAGCAGCAAACGCTGACATTTCAATTTCAGGTAACTACGAGTGGGAATACCGGATGCGTGATGCCGGTACATCATTTGCTGATGATGGTCACATTAACATCACAGCGGTGAATGATGCTGGCGAAGGTATGGTATGGACAGCAAAAAGTGTTTTGACAAACAGCAGCGACGATGCCGCTCAAGTGAACGCTGAGTCAGCCTACATCCAAGTCGAAGGTACTTTTGGTAGAATTGTCTTCGGTGATATGGCTGATAGTGCTGCTTCTTCTATGGACGGTGCGCTTGGCCGAAATAACGACATCGAAACTAACGGTGGACTGGGTGATGCTGACACAGCAATCGGTGCTGCTGGTACGGACATCGCTTGGTTTTCAAACAAAGAGATGTTGTCAGGTTTTCAAGTTGGTGTCGCAAAAGATCTAGATGATGCAGACAACGACGCAACTGACGGTAATATGGATTTTGGCCTAACATACAGCATGGGTGGCGCAAGCGTTTATTATGGTCAGGCTGATGATGACAGATCTTTTGGTGTCAAAGGTTCTTTGGCTGGTTTTACCATTGCAGTTGGTAACTCAAGCACTAGTGGTACTACAAACAAAGCCAATGACGTAGCCGTCAAATACACTCTTGCAAACGGCATCACACTTGCAGCTTTGTCAGCAAACGGAACTGGTGCAGATGGTTTAAAGGATAAAGCCAGTAACGTTGGCTTGAGCTACGCACTCGTACCTGGTGTGACACTTAAGGCTGAAAGTGGAAAGCTTGACGAAAACGGAAGTAGTACAAACTACTCTTGGGTCGCAATTAATATGGCATTCTAATCGAATGACCTTTAATATATAGAATACCAAGGGAGGGGCGAGCCCCTCCCTTTTTTCTTTACAAATTCCGTACCTATTTGCATTGTTTCGCAAGTGACAAAATCATAGGAGCCTTAAATGGCAATATTTCATCAAATTT
>CALCTU010000129.1 GCA_937907045.1 uncultured Alphaproteobacteria bacterium | reverse complement strand
GCATTAATATCAAGGTCATTTTCGTACTGGTTAATCTCGTCTTCCAACCACTTCCTAACCTGAACAAGATGCTTAGCATAATGCTGGTAGCGGAACATCGATTTATCATAAATTTTCTGTCTTACTTGCCAACTACTGGCAGTATGAACACTTGCTTTGTGCTGATAATATTCTAGGCACTTATCTTCCCATTTCAGGCCACAATGATCTATTAATTTACGGCTATAATATTCTTGATCCACTATTAGGTGTTCATAATAATTCTCATAAATTTGTTCAGGAAATTGCTCATGCCAGTAACGCATCATGCGTATGTAATACTGATACATTTTAGCCATGTGACTAAAATCAGAATAATAGGACCGCCTCTCATGGAAATTCTGAAAATAAATAGACAAACACACATCCAAAGGATGACGCCTACAATGAATAATAATAGCCTTTGGAAACATGGTTTTAATTAGACCAATATACATATAATTAGCCGGCATCTTATCCACTGTCATTGGTAAATGATTGCTATTTAATTCCTTCATAGCCGACATATAAAATGCAGTCGCATCTAACACACGCTTTGGCATAGCTTGATCTGATCGATTTTGAATAAAACAATTGATCTGATCCTCAACAAACTCACACTCACCAGCTCCAAAAACCTGACTATGTGATGCAATAATACGCTCAGTCAGCGTAGTGCCGGATCTGGGCATACCTACTACAAATATTGGGGTAACGTTATTTTCTCCATATGTGGAGTATGCATCAACAAATCCACGATTAAAAACAGACATCACAGAATCACATCGCTTAACAAAACCCTCAATTTGTGGCTCAATTATTGTCATCACACCATCATTTGCTTGAACTAAATGTGAAAAAGCATGGTCATATAAACCAAGTTGATCTGCAAGCCTTGCATAGGCGAAATGCAGTGCCAATGCATCTTTTGGTAATAATGATGGCTGAGCTAACATGGATTCAATTTTTGGCAAAATCCCATGTTCATCGGCGCTATATTCTTTAATAATAGTTAACGCTAATAAAATATTTGCATCTGGTTGTATACTATACGCTTCTAGCAATAACCTTTCAGCCTCTTCAAAATTTCCTAACGACCGATACGCATCGGCCCAATGTTTGTACAATTCTCCTTTCAGGTCAAAATTCAACTCCTGAGCTTTTTCAAAACATGCCACCCCCAAAGCTGGCTTTTTAAGCCCTGTATAACAGATACCCGCATTATAATGTGCATCTGCATAGTTAGGAAAAGCCGCAAGAATGCGCTTCAAACACGCCAAACCAGATTCATATTCTTTAAGCAACACATAACAAACGCCCATATTATATATTACTTGATAACTAGAAGTATCTTTAAGGTAGAGCTGCTGAAAAAGTTTTAGTGCATGCTTTGTATGGCCTTGTTTAGCCAAATCAATTGCATGTTTAAGTGCGCTGGTTTTGGTATCTTCAGATATCATCATGCGTTATCAGAACTTAAGCCAATTGGCATCTGAGGAAGTTGAAGCAATGCCTCATATTCGGCAATCTCTTCTTCCAACCATACTTGAAGAGGCGTTAAAAATTTTTCATATTTTTTATGACTGAATAATGACCCCTTATAAACGGGCTGTCTTACTTGCCACACACTGGCCGTATGCACACTACCCTTTTGCTTATGATAATCCAAACATTGCTCTTGCCATTCAAGGCCGCACGCATCAATGAGTTTTCTACTGTATATTTCAGGCTCATTAACCATCTTTTCATAGTAATTATGATAAATCGTTCCAGGCTCAAAACGCTCATCCCATATTTTCATGATCTGAGCATATTTTTTATAGTAAATAGCCATTGCTCTAAAATCTGAATAATAGGTCCGCATATTCTTAAAATGCTGAAAATACATTGATACACATGCATCAAGTGGATGACGTCTACAGTGAATAACAACGGCATTGGGGAACATAATTTTAATTAACCCTACCAAAAACGAATTACTTGGCATTTTATCCGTAATGAACGGACTTGGGTTAGGATAAAGCGACCTCATGCTTTTAATATACATGGATGCCATTTGCCGAATTTTTCTACGAGAAAGCAAATGAAAATCTCCTACAGAATTAAACGCTTTCTCCATAAATGACTGTTCACCTCCTGCTGTAACCAAACTATGCGATGCAATAATTCGTTCGGTTAGTGTGGTACCAGAACGCGGAGTACCTACAATGAAAATAGGTTTTGCATCTGGCAAGCCATGTGCTGACATTTTTTGTATATAGCTAGGGGTAAATACATGCCTTGTAAAATCAACAATCTGAACAACTTCACTTAAATCTTCTTCTACAATTTTAGGCATTAATAAATTATTCGCCTTAATGTACGACTCAAATGCTTCATCATATTTTTTCAGATCGCGACAAATTTTTGCTTTGGCGAAAAGCAACCGTACAACCACAAAATAAGGCAAACGCTTTGCAGCCATTTGCCTTTCAATCTCAGGAAGTAACCGATGTTCGTCTGTTTTGTATTTTTTTAGCACCGCCAGCGCCAAAATAATTTCAGAATTACGATCAACACGATATCCTTTGAGCAGCACGTCTTCTGCCATCGTAAAGTCACCCAAGATACGGTAAGCCTTTGCCCACTCACGATACAACATCAGCTCTTTTTGGAAGCCATATACGTAGGCTCTTTGAAAATACTCCACCGCATCTTTGGGTTTGTGCATATTAAGATACGCTGATCCTAATGCATATAACGACTCTACCCGCCTAGGATCAAGTTTTATAGCTTTATGAAAAAATTCAATTGCAGTGTCAAAGTCATCAACCTGAATATAACACATAGCCAAGTTATGCAGCACATCAACATCACGCCGATCTTGGACGTGCAATTTTTTAAAAACCTTAATCGCCTCATCAAATTTCTTTTCTTTTGCTAACGCAATCCCCTGCTTGATTGGCGACAATGTTTCAAATATTTCAGACATCCCACTACCCCTTTTGACTTTGCACTACTTCTTTTTGAAAGAAATAGTGCACAACGACGGTTGTTAAAAAATATTTAGCGGTTTGATCACGCTCTGGCAAGGTCCTTGTTACATCCAACCATATTAACCAAACCTTAACGCTTTTCTGGTAGGCTAAAATCTTAAAAAACTCCAAGGATTCCGTAGTGAAGCTAACATTCAACCGCTCTATCATGACATATATTGCCTTGTGCTTTTGTGCGGCAATCATCTTTACGGCCTATCCATCAATCGCCAACCAAACCTCAGACTTACAAAGTCAAATCAATGAGTTACGCCAATATATTGACCATGAAATCAATCAGCAACGCACCCACTCAAATCATATTTGGATAGTTGTTGCCGCTTCGCTGGTGATGCTGATGCATATGGGATTTTTGTTTTTAGAAGGTGGCATGGTACGCTCTAAAAACAGTATTAATGTGGTACAAAAAAATCTAGTCGATTTCCTGGTAGCCATAGCAGCTTTCTATTTTATTGGCTTTGGCGTTATGTTTGGCAGTCAGTATGGCGGTTGGCTAAATTTCAGCAGTAACGATCTACATATTAACCAAAACCATGAATGGGATTTTAGTTTCTTTTTATTCAATGCAGTCTATGTGGGCACTGCAGCAACCATTATGGCCGGAGCTGTTGCTGAACGCATGGTATTTGGCGCTTATTTTTGCATGAGCTGCGTGGTTGCCGTTATTATTTATCCTTTCTTTGGGCAACTTATTTGGGGAAACTGGCTAGACCAAACCTATACCAGTATCTTTATCGAACGTAATTTTATGGATTTTGCTGGTGCTACAGTAGTCCATGCTATTGGTGGCTGGACAGCTCTTGCGGGCATCATTGTTATTGGTCCACGTATTGGAAAATACAACAAGGATGGCTCTGTAAATCGCATCCAAGGACATAACCTTATGCTATCTGCAGGAGGCGCAATCTTTTTATGGGTTGGTTGGATTGGTTTTAACGGTGGCCCTATCACCATTACCCAGCCAGACCTTACTGGACTAGAAAAAATAGCAGTCAACACACTGCTTGCAGGTATGTTTGGTGGATTAACGTCTATGTTTATTGGACGGATCCGAGATGGATTATTTTTCCCAATTCGTACCATTAATGGAACCTTAGCGGGATTAGTTGGCATTACCTCAGGGTGTCATGCGGTATCACCAGAAAATGCTATTATTATTGGTATGATTTGCGGTACGGTGGTTGTTGTTTCCACCTACATCGTAGAGCACAAGTTAAAGCTTGACGATGTTATTGGCGCTGTATCCGTACATGGCGTATGTGGAGCTCTGGGCACCGTTTTAACAGGTGTTTTTGCTACAGAATATTACCTCAATGGCAATAGCAGAGCTCAACAAATATTAGTACAACTTGAAGGAGTTGTCGCTGCATTTTTGTGGTCATTTAGTATTGCTTATCTTGCTTTTAAACTATTGGACAAAACCATTGGCCTACGCGTTTCCAAGAAAGAAGAAATAAAAGGCCTGAATGTAGCAGAACATGGTGCAACTCTTGGAACCGGAGAGCTTCAAAACAAACTCCATAAAATTGCACATTCGAAATTTAAAAAACATATTCGCCTTGATGAAACCACGGGCGATGAATCAGCAGAACTAGCCTTGCAAATAAATCCATTCTTAGACAAAATACATGATCTAATGACCAAAGCCTCCAAGCGCTCTAAGAAACTTGCCATCGCGAAGGAAAATGCTGAATCTGCAGTTAAACTCAAATCTGAATTTCTTGCCAATATGAGCCATGAAATTCGTACCCCCATGAACGGAGTTATTGGCATGACCAATTTATTGGTCAAAACTCCTATGACAAAACAACAACGTTTTTATGCTGATAACGTCCTTAATTCAGCAGAGTTTTTATTGCAGCTAATTAACGACATTCTTGATTATTCTAAAATTGAAGCCGGAAAGCTCGATATGGAGCACGCCCCGTTTGATTTTCATAGAATCATCGAAGAAACAGCTAGCATGATGGTAGTGAATGCACAAAACCAAGGAATTGCACTCATGCTGCATATTCATCCCGATGTACCTCAACATATCATTGCCGACTCTGCTCGTATTAGACAAATATTATTTAATCTCTCTAGTAACGCTATTAAATTTACTAGAAAAGGATATGTACTTATTGAAGTTGGCGTTGATAATCAGTCATCCACATCTGCTGATATATACATAGCAGTTCACGACACCGGTGTTGGTATTCCAAAAGATAAGCAACACATTATTTTTGATAAATTTAGCCAAGCCGACAGCTCAACAACACGTAATTTTGGTGGCACAGGTCTTGGGCTTGCCATTTGCACGCAATTATCACAAATGATGGGAGGTGGCATCTCTGTAGAAAGCACCGAAGGCAAGGGTTCTACGTTTAAAGTTAATATAACCCTTGATATTGATACTCAGGCTACACCTTACCACTATCAAGGACCACTCCAAGGAAAGTCGTTACTACTCATCGATTCATGTGACGCTAGTTGTAAACTCACGACAGACCTTGCGTGCCATTTCAATATGCAAGCTACGTGTATTTCATCTGCAAAAGAAACATTTAGTAACCCAGAGATCATTGATGAAAACAAACAATTTGATTACATTATTATTGCCTATGACGGCAATGCTTACAACCTTTCCAAAGAGCTCAAACATTTATTAAATCACTTAGAGCATCACAACCAACCCCTCATCATGCTATGCGACAAAGATGATGAGGAGTTCAAAAAAACGGCCGTGGAGAACGCATTTTGCGGCTACCTTGAAAAACCGTTACTGCGCCATGAATTTGAATCTATCCTTATTAAAGTTGACCAGCTTCGTAACAACAAAGAAATAACACTTATTGATAAATATTATGGCGAAGAAATGGTAGAGGGAGTCTCCGACCAAGATTCTATTTTCTTTAGTGGCGTACACATACTGGTAGTGGATGATAATAATATTAATCTTCAAGTGATAACCCCCATGCTAGAAGAT
>CALCTU010000128.1 GCA_937907045.1 uncultured Alphaproteobacteria bacterium | reverse complement strand
GCTTGGACGAGCTAGGTAAAGACTTTGAAATAATTGCGATATTCAATGCATCCCCTGAACACTTGGAAAAAACAATGCAAAAGCATAACGCTCCATTTACAATTTTAGCGGATGAAAACTTTGAATATTTCTCAAAATATGAAGTTGAAAAGTCATTCACAAAGCTACTGATTGGTTCCGTTGTAGGCTTTTTCCGATTGCTTAAAGCAAGCGCAAAAGGTTTTTTCCCAATGGAACTGCAAGGAATGACCATAGTTCCCGTGGATGTATTAATTAATGATACAGGAGTTATTGAGAAAGTATATTACGGGCAAAACACGACCGATCATTTAAGCTTTGATGAGATAAAAGAGTTTTCTTTATCGTAAAATGAGATCTCAAAACAGCGTATACTTAATATAAAAATTATTTTAAATTAATTGTTTGGTGAAGCAGACAGTTCAATTTTGAGAAATTATGTGGCGACGATAAACTTCAATCATCCACGCCAGCATAACGGCGTTTAAAACATGCCATACAAAATGCGTGCCTAGTGGTATTTTCTGGCATAACGGCACATCCAAAATACGAGCCAACATTGAAATTACCAAAATAAAGGCACCTACTGCCAAACCCCGCGATACAATGGGTAATCTTTTGTATAATAATAGCGAGAAAAGTATAATGAGTATCGGCATAGGCATATAAATGCGGGTAGAGCCAAGAAAGGTTAGCGGTAAGGTCAACCAATCAACGATAATTGAAAAAGGAAAATATCCTAGTGTTATTACCAATGCGATGCTTCTCGGTGCGCCCATAAAGTCTTTTGAAGCAGCAAACAGGTAAAGAAGCGTAAAGAATAAGATAAATAATACATCTAAAGCTCCAGCCCATGCCTGAGCAAAGGAGTGGAAAAGAAATGAGCCAGCACCAATCATTCCAAGAATGAGAGCCAGAATACGTGCCGTGCTGTTCAGGCCTTCTCTTCGCAAAACCCACACGGCAGCCACCAGAAAAAATATATTGGTTAATGCATTTAAGGGTTCAGACCAGAACGATGCATCAATTCTCTCGCAATAGCCATCGACTGCTTCGAACCAATTCATTAATATTTCCTAAAAACATCCATCATAACACTATTTTTATTGCATTATAACATAAGCACAACTAACTGGCAGTTTTACAAAACTTCTCTTTGTATTTGGTGTTAATACCTCTTCTCTATTTTGAGATAATCAGCTTGCATCCCAATTACTCATCATCCTTTAAGGGTATGACGTCAATGGCTCTAATTTAATAGGATCACCAGAAGCGCTTAAAACAATAAAAAAAGGGTCCACATTTTAAATTCCTTGCTTTGCGTTGGTTATTAAACTCTATACCATAGGCATTAGTAATTTGATGAGAGATTTATTTATGAATGGGCCGGTGAAGTTTTGTGCGATTCTTACAATGCGCTATACCAACAAATCATTGATGCAAAGCGCCCATGATTACATTGACGAGCATATGCCGCCGCCGCCACAAGGCTTGGTTGCTATTCGCTCTTTTCATATAGCACCAGACAGAGGCATGAGCATTTGTTATTTTGATACGAATGAAAATCTTAACAACGCTTTTCCATTACTTAAAGAATTTCAGCTAGGCGTAGCAGCAAAGTTTGAGGCAAAAGCTGATGCACAAAAAGCCATCACGTCATCTCAGTCTGACTTTGGAGAAGTCTAAGTATCAATGTAAAACTTTATCTTCATTTCAAGTGCAAAGCTGAAGGATAGTTAGTAAAAGCTTCGTTGGATATTGGCGTGAAAGTTCCTGTTTCTACTATTGCTCCCGCCTCTGCTCTTCGCCGTGTAAGCTCTTCATCCTGATGAAAGCGTTGTAAATGCGCTTC
>CALCTU010000127.1 GCA_937907045.1 uncultured Alphaproteobacteria bacterium | reverse complement strand
GGGTTTTCTTTTCGCTTCGGTTAAGCTTTGTTAATTTGCGTTTATTTAAACATGCAATCGATGTGGTTCGTGGTAAATATGGCTCTAAAGATGATCCGGGTGAAGTAACGCACTTTCAATCTTTGAGTGCTGCTGTTTCTGGTACAGTAGGGTTAGGAAATATTGCAGGTGTCGCAATTGCTGTGTTGCTTGGTGGTCCTGGTGCGGTTATTTGGATGATGATTGCTGCGTTTGTAGGAATGTCGGCGAAATTTGCCGAGGTTACATTGGGGCACCACTATCGGCATATCGATGAGAATGGTAAAGTATCAGGTGGCGCATTTCATTATCTGGAGGAAGGATTAGCTGAAGCTAATCTACCTAAGTTAGGAAAAATACTGGCCTCTGCTTTTGCTGTGTGTTGTATTTTGGGTGCCTTGGGGGGTGGTAATATGTTCCAGTCCAGCAATGCGGTGTCACTGGTAACCAATACGTTTCCTGCGGTTGGTTCTGCAGATTGGGCTATTGCCCTTGTATTGGCGATATCTGTAGGTACGGTGTTGATAGGCGGAATTAAGCGTATTGCAATTGTTGCAGAAATGTTGGTACCGTTTATGGCAGTACTTTATGTGACTGCTGCGTTGGTGGTCATTATTGTTAATATTGACGGGCTATTTGCCGCTATTGAGACCATGTTTGCAAGTGCGTTTAATTTTGAAGCTGCGGGTGGTGGTGCTGTGGGTGCTATTATTAATGGTTTTAAACGTGCGGCTTTTTCGAATGAAGCTGGTTTGGGATCTGCTCCGATTGCCCATGCGGCTGCGAAAACCAAAGAGCCTGTTAGTGAAGGTTGTGTAGCGCTTCTGGAGCCATTTATTGACACGATTGTCATTTGTTTTCTCACAGGCATATTAGTAACTATTACAGGCGTATATGTAGATGTGGCTGATGGAACTAGCGGTATTGTGATGACATCCAATGCCTTTACTACCGTCATTGGTGGTTTTGAATACGTACTTTCGGTAGCTGTTTTATTGTTTGCTTTTACGACTATGATCACGTGGAGCTATTATGGTGAGCGCTGCTGGGAATATTTATTTGGCTCTAAACGGGTGAAAATTTATTATATCATTTTTTGCTTTGCCACGTTTATTGGCGGTGCCTTGGATAATATTGCACTTGTTGTTGATTTATCTGATTTGTTTATGCTTGCTATGGCTATTCCCAATTTAATAGGGCTTTATATCCTCAGTGGCAAAGTAAAGAGTATGATGGATGATTATACACAAAGGCTCAAATCAAATAAATTAGTGACGCGAGACTGACTTTTTGTTTGTCCTGTACGCGTTTGTTTATTTGCGTTGGTATAAAAGTAATCAAGGAAAGTGTGATAAAAATGCCTCGTTTTGACGAGGCATTTTTTTGTCCACAGTTTATTGCGTGTAGTAAAGAATGTGTACTTTACATCACAATATATAGTGATTATAACGATAATTTGAGGTATCATATACCATATATTGGTGCTTCTTTTTAGGGTTCTTAGGTAAAGAATGTCCCAAAAATACAGGAAGTTATTGGGTTCATGTCAGGTAAGGTGTGAACATATGTGGCATGGTGTTATAACGAAGTATTTGTGCGGGCATGGGTGGACTTAGTCAATTAATTAAAGAACTTGGGCCAGTAAAGCTGGCAGTGATGGGGATCGTTAGTTTGCTCCTCATGGTGTCTTTAGTGCTATTATCGGCGCGTCTTTCTGATCCGGCGTTGGTACCGTTATTTAGTAATCTGGATGGGGATGACAGTGCTAAAATTGCAGCACGATTAGAATCAAGTGGTGTTTATTATGAGATGCGCAATGGTGGTACACAAATTATGGTGCCATCTCGTAAGGTGCTTAGTGTTAGGATGCAGTTAGCACAAGAGGGATTGCCCACTGGGCAGGCGACTGTTGGGTATGAGATCTTTGATCGCTCAACATCGGTAGGAATTTCTAGTTTTGTCCATAACGTTAATTTAGTACGAGCCCTTGAAGGAGAGCTTAGTAGAACCATTACTGCTTTTGATCACATAGCTGCGGCAAAGGTGCATTTGGTTGTTCCTCGGCAGGATTTATTTGCAAAACGTCGGCAAGACCCTAGAGCTTCGGTGGTCTTGAAGATGAGGGGGAATCGTCCTTTAAGTCGATCAGAAGTTGCCGCTATTGCGCATTTGGTTGTTACTGCTGTTCCTGATTTGAATATCAATAATATTACCATTGTGGACACAAAAGGTAGGCCTTTCAAGAAAGGTGGTGGCGATGCCAATGATCCCGCTATGGCTGCATCCAGTGCAGAGGAATATCGTGCACAAGTGGAAAATAGGTTAAAGAATGTTATTGAAGAGTTACTAATGCGTTCGGTGGGTATTGGTAGTGTGGAAGCCCAAGTTTCAGCGGATATAGATTTTGATAGGATAATTACGGACTCAGAAATTTTTGATCCAGATGGTCAAGTGGCACGTTCGGTTTCATCCTCTGAAGAGAGCGCTACTAGTACCGAAGGTGCAGGAGGTGTGACTGCACTCAATAACCTGCCCGAGGGAACCGTTGCAGATGGAGCTGCAGGTAGGGACGATAGTTCCAGACTTAATGAGTCGACTACCTTTGAAGTTTCTCGTACGGTTAAAAAACACATTAAAGAAGCAGGCTCAATTAAGCGTTTATCAATTGCAGTGCTGGTTGATGGTAAGTATGAGTATGATGAAGAAGCAGAAGAAAGAATTTATCAAGAACGTACTCAAGAAGAGCTCGACAAATTAGCATTATTAGTGAAATCTGCTGTAGGGTTTGATGAAGGCAGAGGAGATTCAGTTGAAGTTATTAACATGCAATTTACAAATGAAATTCAGGGTGTTGTAGAAGAAAATCCATGGGATTGGGTGACCAGAGATTTAGGCAGTGTAGTACAGACTTTGGTTATTGGTTTAGTTGTTACATTAATTGTATTATTGGTAGTTAAACCAATGGTAGCAAGGGCATTTACCATTACTCAAACTGAAACCCAAGAAGCAGAGTTGCAAGCTGCATTGGCTGAAGGAGATTTAGCCGAGCTATCGGAAATTACAGGTTTAGAGGAAGGCGGAGTTGAGAAAAAATCTGACAATTTAATTGATGTTGATAGTTTTGAACAAAAAATGCAATCTTCTTCGTTAAAAGCAGTTAATGATATTATAGAGCGTCATCCAAATGAAGCGGTAACGATTATTCGTTCTTGGTTAGATGAAGATAAGTTGCGCAAGAAAAAGAAATAACGTAACTAATGTTATGTGCCAATAAAACATATCATAGGGACTCATTATGGCAGATATTGAAAATTATAGTTTGCTAGGCGGTCTGGAAAAAGCGGCCGTTATTTTGATGTCTGTTAGTGAAGAGAATTCAAGTAAAATCTTTTCACTACTGCATGATGACGAAATTAAAGAAGTGTCGCAGCGTATGTCAACGTTAGGGACGGTGTCTCCGGAAATTGTAGAGAAATTGTTCTTTGATTTTTCTAATGCGTTATCAGAAACACTCACATTTGTGGGTAACTTAGAAAATACGGAAAAGATTCTTGCTACTGCGCTTGGTAAAGAACGGGTAGGAATGATCATGGAGGATATTCGTGGTCCTGCAGGGCGTAATACATGGGATAAGCTTAGTAATGTAAGTGAGGAGATGTTAGCCTCCTATTTGAAGAATGAATACCCACAGACAGTTGCGCTTGTTGTTTCGAAACTGAGACCTTCTCATGCAGCAAGAGTGCTAGCGATGTTGCCGGAAGACTTAACATCTGAAGTGATACTAAGAATGCTAGATATGGATTCGGTGAAAAAAGAAGTGCTTGATAATATAGAAAAAGCGCTGCGTGCTGAGTTTATTAGTTCGGTATCTAAAACTCAGAAATATGACGGTAACGAAGTGATGGCTGAGATTTTCAATAACTTCGACCGTGCTAATGAACATAAATATTTGGGCATGTTAGAAGAGCGTTACCCAGAATCGGCTGAGAAAATTAAGAGTCTTATGTTTACGTTTGAGGATCTTATTAAGTCCGATACTGGAGGTATTCAGGCATTGATGCGTGTGATGGATAAAAGCAAGTTGGCTGTTGCTCTTAAAGGTGCTTCTGATGAGGTTAAAGATTTATTTGTCAATAGTATGTCTGCAAGAGCATCGAAGATTCTCATAGAGGATATGGAAAGCCTTGGTCCAGTTAGGTTACGTGATGTAGATGATGCACAAAATGAGATTATTAACCAAGCCAAAGATTTAATAGCAAGTGGCGAGATGGTTGTTTCTCAAGGTGATTCTGAGGATGAATTGGTTTATTAATACTAAATGCAAGTGAGGTAGCGCTAATATTATGGAGGTTAAGCCACTATCGTTTGATGAACTGCATGCAAAACCTGTACAGGGTACAGATGTTTCTGAGCAAGTGATGTTTGAAAAAGGCTATATTGGTACGCTAATAAAATCGAGCATTAAATCTCAAACAAATGCACCATCGAGTGTCCATTCTCAACAGACGCCACCAGATGAGGTAAGTGCTGAGCCTGACTTAGTTGAGCAGTTACAAGAACAAATTAATCAACTTCAGAAAAAAATAGAAGAAGTAAAGAAATCACGTTTTGACGAGGGGTACCAGAAAGCTAAAGAAGAAATGGATCAGGAAGCTGTACATCTTAAGAGCAAAGAAGTGGAGCTGATGGAGTCAGTTAGTCAAAATTTAACCAAGGCCATAACAACCATTGAGGCTCAAGGAAAACGAGACATTGCTGATATTGTTGATGTTGCAAAGGTAATGGTACGAAAAATGGTAGGAGAACAGCTTTCGGATCATTATTGTCAAGAAATTGAAGCAATGTTACGTCAGACAATGCAGTTATTGTTTGATGAGCCTAAAATTACGGTTCACGTGCATCCTGATAATGGTAATTTTATTAGTCATAAATTAGAGCATATTCGGCAAGTTGAAAATTTTGAGGGTGATGTGGAGTTGGTGATGAATACAAATTTAGGTTTAATGGATGTAGAAATAACATGGATAGGTGGTGGGATGACAAATCATAAAGAAGCTATTTGGCAAGAAATTGAAGCTTTGTGTAAAAGTACAGTTGAAGATTTTGTAGAGGTTTGATAAGAAAACAAATTAGGGTTTTTTGAAAAAAGGATATGGTTATATGGCAGAAGAAGAGAAAACCGAGGATTTAGCAAGTCAGGTACTGGCCGGTGAAGGTTCCGATGATGCTGGTCTGAATAAGATTGCAGATATTCCTATTGAAGTTACTGTAGTGCTAGGTGCGGCTACTATGCCTGTAAGTAAGTTGTTAAAACTTGGGCGTGGTGCTGTGATTGCACTTGATAAAAAGGTTGGTGAACCAGTGGATGTTTATGTAAACGAAAGGCTCGTTGCCAAGGGTGAGGTGGTGATCGTTGAGAACAAAATTGGGGTTACTATGACAGAAGTTGTTAAGTCAGACGACAAAGAATAGTGTTTATGGCATGGCCTAGGTAAGTTGATGCCTAAATAAACAAATGAAAATAATTCTTTAGTTTGTTTGGGATGGATGTCGTAAGGATAGAAATGAGAAAGTTCAGGACATGGCTCGGTTATTGATTATTGGTAAGTTGGATGGACAAATTGTTCTGGCTACGCAGATAGCCCAGAATAATGGTGCGTCTGTGGCACATTGCTTGGATGTTGAATCTGCTCTTAAACGTTTACGTAGCGGTAAAGGAGCCGATTTGGCATTTATAGATGTTGATTTGGATGTGGCGGATTTTATTGCACGCCTGCAGGCAGAGCGTATTCATATGACCGTCATAGGATGCGGTATTGAAGCGGATAGTCGTAAGGCTGTTGAGGCTATCAAAGCTGGTGCTAAAGAGTATGTTCCTTTGCCTCCCAATGAGGAATTAATTGCTGCTGTGATTGAGGCTGTTGCTAATCAAAAAAATAGTGTTATTGCTACCTCTGCTAGCATGAAGCAGGTTATTACGATGTGCGATCAGATTGCACCATCAGTAGCAAGTGTACTTATTACTGGTGAGTCTGGCACAGGTAAAGAAGTGATTGCTAAATATTTACATGAAAAGAGCAATAGAAGAGGTCAAAAAATGGTCTCTGTCAATTGTGCTGCTATACCCGATAATCTACTTGAGTCAGAGCTTTTTGGTCACGAGAAAGGAGCCTTTACAGGTGCTGTCTCAAGGCGGATTGGTAAGTTTGAAGAAGCGAATGGTTCTACATTATTGCTTGATGAAATAAGTGAGATGGATTTGCGCCTTCAGGCCAAGTTATTGCGTGCTATTCAAGAAAAAGAAATTGATAGGGTAGGAGGCAGCCAGCCGGTTCCGGTTGATATACGGATTATTGCTACGAGTAATCGTGACTTAGCTTCGTACGTAAAGGAAGGTAATTTTAGGGAAGATTTATTTTTCCGTCTTAATGTGATTCAGCTGCATTTACCGCCCTTAAGGGAAAGAAAGGAAGATATAGCTATTTTTGCCCAGAGTTTTGCAGACAAATATACACAGCTAAATTGCTTGGCTCCTAAAAAAGTGTCGGATGAAGCTATTGCCAAATTAGAAAAACATTCGTGGCCTGGTAATGTTAGGGAGTTAGAAAATACGATGCACCGGGCGGTATTATTAGCTACGACTGATGAAGTAACTACCGATAATATTATGTTGACACCTTCGGCTATTGATTCGAATAGTATATCTGGTGCAGAGCAGGTAATGGATGATTCAGATTCTTCGTCTGCTGATGAAGGAGGAGGAGGCAATGCATTGGTAGGAAAAACAGTAGGAGAGGTTGAAAAAGAATTGATATTGGGTACGCTGGATCATTGCCTTGGCAATCGTACGCATGCGGCAAGTATTTTAGGAATATCGATACGAACATTACGTAATAAATTGAATGAGTATAAGAAAGAGGCTGTCTATTCATAGGTCCTAGTAGGTTAAACATTATTATAAATGAATAAAGTCGGTACTATATGGCACAAGACACTGCTTTAGCAGGAACTTCTTCAGAAGCAGGCGGTATTGGACTCCGTCTGGGGGGGATATTCAAGCATACTGACATTTTGTTTGCGATTGGCATAATCGGTATTCTTTTGGTGTTGCTGATTCCAATTCCGACCTTTCTACTGGATTTTTTGTTAGGAATTTCGATAACGCTTTCTGTGCTTATATTGATGTTGGTGTTGTTTATTTCCCGACCGCTTGAACTGAGTTCATTTCCAACAATCTTGCTTATTGCAGCTATTTTGCGATTGGCGCTTAATATTGCCTCCACGCGTCTTATTTTAGCTCATGGTCATGAGGGATCAAATGCAGCTGGGCATGTGATAGAAGCGTTTGGTGGCTTTGTTATGGTTGGATCAGCCGTTATTGGTGCCATTGTGTTTGGTATTCTTACAATTATTAATTTTATTGTGGTAACCAAAGGTTCAGGTCGTATTGCAGAAGTAGCGGCCCGTTTTTCTTTAGATGCAATGCCTGGTAAACAAATGGCGATCGATGCCGATCTTTCCGCGGGACTTATTGATGAACAAGCAGCCAAAGAGCGTCGTAAGGTTCTTGAGGATGAAAATACTTTCTTTGGAGCCATGGATGGTGCGAGTAAGTTTGTTCGTGGCGATGCCATTGCTGGTTTATTGATTACCTTTATTAACTTTATTGGTGGTATGATCATTGGTATTGTGCAGCGTGACCTTAGTTTTGTACAAGCAATTGATTCATATACAGTACTTACTATTGGTGATGGTTTGGTATCACAAATTCCTGCATTAGTAGTTTCGGTTTCAGCGGGTCTTTTAGTATCCAAAGCAGGTGCTGAAGGCGCTGCGGACAAAGTAATTATTGGTCAGTTTGCTAAGCATCCAGATGCTCTTGTTTTTGTAAGTGTGTTGATGGGGGTGTTTGCGTTTATGCCAGGGCTACCCACTATTCCTTTTTTAATTATTGCTGGAGGGTTAGGTTTAGGTGCATGGTATGCTAAAAAAACGGTTGTCGAAAAAGAGATGGCCATCGAAAAAGAGAAGAAGAAGGCCGCGATGACTTCAGCTGGTGGCGCAGCTTCTGTAGGTCCTGATGGTAAACCTGCTGAAGAGCCTATATCAGATGTACTTAAAATTGATACTATTCGGGTTGAGCTGGGATATAGTCTATTACCACTTATTAATTATGAAAAAGGTACTCGTCTTCCTGACCAAGTTAAGTCATTGCGTAAGCAGCTTGCACGTGACCTTGGCTTTATTATGCCTTCGGTGCGTATTCAGGATAACATGCAATTATCCAATAATGAGTATGTAGTGCGTATAAAAGATATTGAGTGTGCAAGAGGACAGGTGCGTCCAGATATGCTGTTGGTGATGGATCCAAGGGGTGGTTCTATTCAGCTTGCTGGAGAAGATACTACAGAACCAGCCTTTGGCCTTCCTGCTAAATGGATACCAGAGACGTTAAAAGAGGAGGCGTTATTTAAGAATCTTACTGTGGTTGACCCTCCAACCGTGATTACAACGCATTTAACCGAAGTGATAAAAGATAATGTAACTGATATTTTGTCGTTTGCAGAAACCAAGAAATTACTTGATAGTTTACCTGAAGAGCATGACAAGCTCAAAGATGATGTTATACCAGATAAGGTCAGTATAAGTAGTTTGCAGCGTATATTACAGACACTTCTTTCTGAGCGCGTTTCTATTCGTGACTTACCTTCTATTTTAGAAGCAGTGGTTGAAGCATCTGGTTATACGCAAAATATTATGCATATTACAGAGCATGTTCGTAGCCGTCTTGCACGTCAAATTAGTACAGATAATTTGAATCCGGCAGGTATTGTAGAAATTTTAACGTTATCTCCAGAGTGGGAACAAGTATTCCACGAAAATCTTCACGGTGAGACAGAAAAACAACTTTCAATCCCTCCTACAAAGTTACAAGAGTTTATTTCGTTGATAAAACGTTTGTACCAGCAGCATGGGTTAAAGGGAGAAAATCCAGTTTTGCTTGTCAATCCAGCTATTCGTCCCTATGTTCGCTCGGTAGTGGAGCGTTTTAGGCCGCTTACAGTGGTAATGTCTCAAAATGAGATACATCCTAAAGTGCGTATCAAAACCTTGGGACAAGTAGGGTAGTAGCAATGGATTATCAGAAAGAAATAGAACGTAAATTATCTCAAGCCTTTAATCCTTCTGTATTGGAGGTACTTGATGAATCATATAAACATGCAGGTCATGCTGGTGCTGATCCAGATAAAGGGCAGACTCATTTTAAGGTTCGTATTGTGTCTACAGATTTTGAAGGGCTTTTGCCTGTGGCGTCGCATCGCAAGATATATCAGGTGTTATCCAAAGAGCTGCAAGAGCATGTACATGCGTTAAGCTTAGAGGTTAATTAAAAGTTGTAAAAAATGCACAATTTGCAATATAATGCTTGAAATAGTGGCAAAATATATGATATAATACTACCTAGGGTATAAGATTGAGTTTATATATTAATAAACAATCGTAGGATTAGTACTTGATTTTGTATAGATATTCAATTATTAATGCCAACCCTTCTTCCAATCAAGGTACTGTTTGGCTAAGTATTACAAGTAGATATTAAACATAGTTGTGATAGTGCAAGGAGTATTTTGCGATGGGTAGAAAGAGCGAGTTTACTGAAAAAGTAGATTTAATGATTGGTGCTAAAATTCACGAATTACGTGTAGCAATGGGATTGTCTCGTCAGCAATTGGCAAGTAAAATTAGTGTAACTCATCAGCAATTACAAAAATATGAGAAAGGTACAAATCGTATTTCTGCGGGACGCTTAGCAGCAATTTCTCAAGCACTTAACAAGCCTGTCTCATATTTCTTTGATGATGTAGAGGGTGATCACGTAATGCCAACACAGCATCAGCGCATGTGTATTGAAGTTTCTCGTAATTTCATGAAAATTAAAAACCCAATGCATCAAAATGCGATCAATTTACTTGTCAGAACACTTGCTGAAGATGTAGAAGATACAAGTGAAGTGTAATTCTTTTTGTAAAGAATCCGATCCTTTTAATATAGAGTTTTAACGGTGCAGGTCATTACCGTACAACAAGCTAATAATACACCAATATTGTGTATTGAGGATGTGCCAAGTCCACAATTACGTGATGGGCAGGTTCTTATAGATGTTACAGCCAGTGGGATTAATAGGGCTGATATTTTTCAAAAACAAGGTCAGTATAGAGCGCCGCAGGGTGAATCCAATATATTGGGTTTAGAAGTTTCTGGTGTGGTACGCTCATCGAAAGCTAAAAATTCAGATATAAATGTAGGTGATAAGGTTTGTGCTTTGCTTGCTGGCGGAGGTTATGCAAGTCAGGTGGTGGTTGATGAAGCCTGTGTTTTGCCTATTCCTGATTCGGTGGCGTTATTAGATGCAGCTGGCATTATGGAAGTATGTGCTACGGTATGGTTGAATATATTTGATATAGCCAATATGAGTCATGGTGAAACATTGCTCGTGCATGGAGGGACAAGTGGTGTAGGAACAATGGCTATTTTGATAGCAAAATCCTACGGTATTGATTGTTATAGCACCTGTGGAGATGATGATAAATGTACATTTGCTGAACGGTTAGGAGCTAAATGTGCGATTAATTATCATATAAATGATTTTCAAGAGCGGTTACTTGATGTCACTAATGGCAAGGGTGTGGATGTGATTTTGGATATTGTAGGTGGGCCGTATCTTTCTAGGCATATTAAATTACTCAAGCCAAATGGTAGGTTGGTGTGCATATCGGTGCTGGGCGGTAAAGAAGGCGAGTTGAATATGGCATCTCTATTGATGAAAAATCTTCATATTATGGGAAGTACATTGCGTCACAAGACTGTTGAACAAAAGCAGCATATTTTGGCTCAGTTATATAAGAATATTTGGCCATTATTTGAAAATGGAAAAGTGAAGCCAGTAATAGATCGTATTTTTCCGGCTGATCAAGCGAATCAGGCGCATGAATATATGGCGTCTGGGCAGCATAAAGGCAAAATTCTCTTGCAGTGGTGAGCAAAAAGCGTTATGGTGCGGCACTCTTTTTGGTTATTTTTTCACAAAAGAAGTATAAGAATTCTTTAATCGAGGTAAAAAGCGATGACCCTACCACTTATGCCAAAAGCTACTGCTGTCTGGTTAGTTGATAACACGACATTATCTTTTGAACAAATTGCAGAATTTTGTGGTATGCATACCCTAGAAGTGCAGGGTATTGCTGATGATGAAGTAGCTGGTGGTATTATTGGCCGCAATCCAATTGTATCTAAGCAACTTACCAGAGAGGAAATTGCTCGTTGTGAAGCAAATCCTGAAGCTAAGCTAAAAATGATTGGTTCAACCCAAGAATATATTGAATCTAAGAAGGCACAAAAGAAAAAAGGACGTTATACTCCTGTTGCGCGTCGTCAAGATAAGCCAGATGCTATTGCTTGGTTGCTTAAGCATTGTCCTGATATTTTGGATAGTCAAATTGTAAAGTTGGTTGGAACCACTAAAAACACGATTGCCTCCATTCGTGAAAAAACGCATTGGAACTTAAGTAATATTCAACCAAAAGACCCAGTATTGCTTGGTCTGTGCTCGCAAAGTGATTTGGATGCAGTGGTTGATAAAAACGAGAAAGATCGCGAAAAGAAAGAGCGTCTTGAGCAAGAAATTCAAGAGCGCAATGCGTCTGCATCTTAAATTTATTTAGCCATTAGCAACTCCATACCGACTGTCTTTGCAAGTGTATTGCATATGACAATTACTGTGCGTGGACCGCTGCCACGAAATAAAGCTGTTACTCCTTGATTGCGTGCAATATGTATGATGATGTCATGCCATGCACGTTCATGAAAGGTTGATTTAACCGATTGCGCGTTGGTCTTTAGGATATCAATGGTTGCGGTTGAAGGAACCTTTACTGCGGCAGTGATTATGGCAGCAGTAACCTTTTCTGTATTGCTTAAGGTGTTGCTGTCGGGCTTTAGTAGCAAAGATCGTGCGCATGCTACGCTGCCAAGGGTGATGGAGTTTCTGGCCCAGGTATAGGTGAACCCTTGGGTGAAGCAACGTGGATTACGAAAAATTTCGCTATAAGAAGCGCCTTGTTGGCGTTGTATTCGGGCTACTTCTGCAAAGTTACTAAAGAGTAATGTTTCAATAAACCCCATCACAGGTGCGGCAACTAAAGAGGCTTGTGTATTTGGTTTGTGGTGATGATTTTGTAAAGCAGGTGATAATTGTGCGATATATTTTGGTATGTGGACAAGTAAGTTCACATTGAGGATACCTCGAGCAAATCCACGAGACGCATGTGCGATAAGACCATCGTAAAAGGACAATAATCGATTTACCGGTATGGGTGGGTGGGCTGAGTGAAAAATATCTCTGGCTGCATCGAGCACGGACAAACCACGGGTTTGTTGAAAGTTTTTGATTTTATCCGCTGGTAGCGTTACTGGTGTGGCTAGGGTCATAGGAATGCCACTTTGTAAGCTTTTTGTATAATCGTTCAAGCTGTTTCGGTCTGGCATTATTGTGCTTGGCTTTTCTTAATTTTTGACTGACTTGCTACTGGAATTCGTACGGTAAATTTACTGTATTTTCCTTCTTCACTTTCTACAAGCATATCGCCTTTATGGCGATTAAGTATGTGTTTAACGATAGCAAGCCCTAGTCCTGCGCCAGAAATATTTTGGCGTACTTTATCGAGTCTAAAAAAGCGTTGGGTAAGGTTAGGGAGGTCTTTTTCTGGGATGCCATCTCCCTCATTCTGAACAGAAATAAAGATACGATCTTTCTTACCAGGGTGTTTGACAACTCCAGTTTTTATAATAATAGAAGTGTCTTGGTAACCGTATTTAATGGCGTTGCTAATAAGATTGTTCATTACTTGGGTGAGTTCGTTTACGTCACCGACAATAAGGGGCAGTGCATTGTCCAGTTCTAGAGCAATATTCATACCACGCTTGGATGCTTGCCATTGGGTGGAAGTAACGGCGTGAGAGATTGACTCTCCAACATCAATGATGTCTTTTGGAGGGGTGTTTTCTTTCATTTCAATGGTAGAAAGAGATAGTAAGTCATTGACCAGCATGGTCATGTGTTTTGCTTGTTCATCAATGATATTAAGAAATTTTTCTCTGGTAGCTTCATCGTCGTAATCAACCGTTTTGAGTGTTTCTATAAAACCATTAATACTGGTTAACGGAGTACGGATTTCGTGGCTGGCATTAGCGACGAAGTTTTTAAGCATTTCTTTGGTACGTTTGGCCTCGGTAACATCATGCAGCATGACAATAGATGCGATACCGCCTGCAGAATAGACCGGAAAACGTTCGATGCTTGCTTTAAAGTTAAGTCGTAGATCGTCATGGGTAATAGAGATATCAATTTGTCCACCATTACCAGTGTTGGTAGCTTTTTTGATACAGTTGATCAGCTGTGTGTCGGTAATGACATGATTGATTTTTTGATTAACTAACTCCGCTCCTAGTATTTTATGAGCTTCTTGATTGGCACGCAAGATAGTGAGTTCTTCGTCAAGCATTAGTAAAATATCGGGCAGAATATCAAATAAAATACTGGTTTCAGCTAGAGCCGATTCGAGCTGAATTTTACGTTTATTCCATGAAGCATGTAGTTTTTTGACCGAGGCAGACAGTTCTTCAACGTTGCCCAAAAAACTTAATGGAGGCATGTTGGTTTTGCGGTCGTGAGTGAGTTCTTTTACGTAGTGATTCAGTGCCATCAGATCGGCAAGGTAGGGACGGGCAAAGAACGTGGATCCAAAGAAAATAGCAACACAGCCTACGAGGCCTTCTAATGGAGCAATGCGTTCATATAAGACCATTAATATCATGCAAATAAATGGAACTACAGATATCAATAATGTTGCTTTGAACAGCCTACGGTAGTAGTTGCTGGTAAGCAAAAATTCATGCCTGGAAGGTAACCTAGGTAATATCATATATGTGCTATGCCTTGTTTATGGAATCTACACCATAGAATATATAGAATAAACCAACTAAAATGTATATGGCAATGGCAGGAGGGGTTGTAGGGGCAACAAGAACCATCAGTAAATATACGGGTGTTAAGGCAACACATGTTAGTCTTAGAGCACGATGCCATGATAAAGAAAGGTTCTTTTTGCTTGCAATGGTTATCGTAATATGTGTCAGCGCCATGGCAATAAGGGTCATGATGCCAAATACAAACATGACTAAAAATGGAGTTGCAATAAAAATAACAAGTATGCACGCCCAGTAAATTGTGGATAGAATATTTTGAAGTGATTCTTGCAGCAATGTACTGTCAATTTCTTCCCAGCCATAGATAAAAATTTCGTCGGTAAGGGGGTGTTTGATATGAACTTCTTTGCTATTAAATAACAAAAATGCATTTTCATCATTCAAAGAGGTGATGGTGTCGGAGGTGTCAATAATAGCGATCGTAGAAGAATTATCTATTGAAAGAAATACTGGTTTATTTGTTTTAGACAGTAATGTGTCATTTTTAAAGGTAAGGTTGGGGAATTGGTTGATGAGTGATACAAACCATTCCATGTCTTGGTTATAGGGATTTGGGTGGCCATCGGCGACAACCTGTTTGCGATAAAAAATCATACGATGTTCGATGGGAGGAAGTTCCATCTCAATTGATTGATCCTGTGTGGTATTAATTACTGCAATAGTTTTTCGTAAAAACGGATCAATAATAATGTGTGGTTTATCTGGTGTGGTTGTAAGTTCTCCATTCTGGTAATGCAGTTCTGGCAAGTCACTTGCGATGGTGAAAAATCTATTAAGGGCTTCTTCTTTGGTGACGTTGTTATTTCCTAGTAACCATTGACTTACTGGTTTAGCTGGTAGTGTAAAATCAAGTTTGCTAAAGCTAAATAATGTGATGGCAACAATAATACCAACAAGCATGAGTGCTAGTTTTAAAAGATAAAATAGCCCGTGTTTTTTCCAGTTGTGATGGATGTCCACATACAGTTTTCGTTCAAAAAAGGACAGGATAATGGCCTGAAGAAATGAGTATTTAGGAGAAGACATAAAGTGTAAGGTTCTAAAGTTTAAGAAGGTTGGTTTATATTGAGATAATCATCGACAATTTTGTTAAGACTTTCAAGGTCTTTACTAATAACTTGCCATATAATATCAAGTTCAGTCTTAAAGCGTAAGTAGCGATAGTGTAAAAGCTTTAGAGGCATTTACCTGGCTGTTGAAGCCTTGGTGCAGGCTGGAGATGAAAATATCGTGTCATAAGAGTTTGGTATGTTTTTCATTGTAACGCCGCAGATTTTGGGTTATAGACCTTGTCCAGAAGTCTTTGATTTTTCTTGTGCCTTGTTCCTAACCTCTAACATATATGTACTATGCTTGATAAACATAATGACAATCAGCAACTTTCCGATCAACCACTAGACTTAATGGCCAATGCTATAAGGGTGTTAGCTGCCGATAGCGTACAAGCTGCTAATTCGGGTCACCCTGGAATGCCAATGGGTATTGCAGATGTGGCAACCATGTTGTTTGCGAAACATTTGCGGATTAATCCAGCCAAGGCAGATTGGGCAAATCGTGATCGTTTTGTATTGTCTGCAGGTCATGGGTCAATGCTTCAATATGCATTGCATTATTTGCTTGGCTACGAGGATATGACTATTGAGGAATTAAAAAATTTCCGTCAATTGGGTGCTAAAACAGCAGGTCATCCAGAGTATGGCCATGCATTGGGCATAGAAACAACCACTGGGCCACTAGGGCAAGGTCTTGCTAATGCCGTAGGATTTGCATTAGCGGAGCGTTTAAAAAATGCTCGTTTTGGGGATGAGTTGGTGGATCATTATACTTATGCCATTGTGGGTGATGGTTGTTTGATGGAAGGTATAAGCCAAGAGGCGATTTCGTTTGCGGGGCATTTGAAGCTCAATAAACTTATTGTATTATTTGACGATAATAAAATCTGTATTGATGGTCCAACGGATTTAACTACTTCGGAAGATCATTTAAAGCGTTTTGAAGCATGTGGGTGGGATGTTTGTTCTGTCGACGGTCATGACAAAGACGCTATTGATGCTGCTATCACGACTGCAAAACAAAGTAATAAGCCATCCTTTATTGCGTGCTCAACTACCATTGCATTTAGTGCACCCACGAAGGCTGGTACGTCAGCGTCGCATGGTGCGCCATTGGGTGATGAAGAAATTGC
>CALCTU010000126.1 GCA_937907045.1 uncultured Alphaproteobacteria bacterium | reverse complement strand
GCAACTGGCATTGTAGTGGGCGAAACTGCAGTAGTTGAAGACAACGTATCTATTTTGCAGAGTGTTACATTAGGTGGTACCGGTAATGAGTCGGGCGACCGTCACCCTAAAATTCGCCAAGGCGTGTTAATCGGCGCTGACGCCAAGATCCTTGGAAATATTGAGATAGGTGAAGGCTCAAAAGTAGGCGCAGGTAGCGTTGTACTCAATAGTGTTCCAGCTCACGTTACTGTGGTGGGTGTTCCAGCTAAAGTGGTTGGAAGACCGGTTTGTCAAAGCCCATGTGAATCCATGCGCCAAAACGTACTAGAAGATAACTCCCACGTATAAAATTGGGGTCAGAGTCTGAGGGATCCCCACGAATTTAATTTCATATGCCTCCGGCCCAGGCTGCGTCAACTATGGAGCTGTACCATTTGAGTGCAGCTTTCCACTGTCGCATAGTAAATCGTATTCGACAAGCGACAGCCCTGAGTCCAAGGTAATGGAATGACAACACGCTCCTGGTTTCAGTATTGGCTTGGAAGCGCCGATGCTTATTCGATGAGACAAGTATTATACCCAGTAATATAGCTACGAGTGACGCTAACGTCGTCAGCAATACCAGTATTGTTAGACGCTGCTTTTTCACGCTTTTATTCTGTTCATAGCCAAGCCCGAACTTCGTGCTTTTCATGTCTCTAAAGCCTTCTTCAATTTGCATTCGTTGCCTGTAAATGGCCACTACTTGCTTTGATAAGCTTCGATGAGGTGCCAGTGATGTCGCTAATAGCCATGGGTCTTTCGCCCCTTGCGCATGGGCTTTTGAGCGTTTTGAGGCTTTACGTGTACCATCTGGATTTGAAGCATGACGCCCTTTAGATTTCTGTTTAAAAAGAACTAGCGTGCAGGCAAAGGGATTACTTCTTACTATTTGGCTGTTGTCAAAACGCTTCGGACGACAGGTTGCTTGAGTATAGAGATAGCGAATACACTGCCACGTATCTCCTCTATCAAGTGAATAAAAATGTGGCTTACGGATACGTCCAATAATGTCCCATCCAAGCGCCCTAACTGCCCTGAACCAAGGCGATTTATACCCTGCATCGGTAACGATAATGGGTCGGCAATTTGAAGGTAACATGGCGTGTAATGTCTTTAAGAATGCTTTGTGGGTGGCTGGTTTCTCTTTGGTCTTGTTGCAATGCACTTCTTGATAAAGTGTGACGGGCCGACCTTTTAAAGATATTGCCGCGCGTAAAAGAAAATGCGCTTTACGGTCGTCTAAATCTGACCAGTCGATTGAGATAACAGGGCGTGTTGTGTTGCCGCAAAATAGTTGGCATATAGATGCATAGATGAGCGGTGTTTCACTTACTAAATGCGGGTTTGAGAGCAAGCGGTCAGCACGTTTAATCCGATGTTTTTCAAAGGCTTTAGTCTTAATTCCTCGACCTATGCTGGTTACGGTCGCAGCGCTTCCATTAAGCAGACTTTTGACGCACGCCGTGACCGCACTTAGACGAGTTTTATGCATATTGTAGCTGACAAGCGATACGACATTGTTCACAATAGATAGAGCATTCATGGCTGTTTGGCCTCGGTGATTTTTGGCGATTGATCTGATCACCAAACGTCATGAATGTTCCTATCTTTTTTATCTCGCTGATATCGTTATATTATTTGTGGGGATACCTCAGGG
>CALCTU010000125.1 GCA_937907045.1 uncultured Alphaproteobacteria bacterium | reverse complement strand
TTCATCGGTTTAACCGTGCTCAGCAAGATATTTTCTTGCCATATATGGAAGATGGCACCCTTATTGTCATTGGTGCCACAACAGAAAATCCTTCATTTGAGTTGAATCCGGCATTGCTTTCCAGGGCAAAGGTTTTAACAATTAAGTCATTAGACGATCAGGCAATGGACATGCTTATTGATAGGGCGCAAGAGTATTATGGAAAGGCCTTTGATTTTGCAGATGATGGCTGTGATGTACTAAAAGCCATGTCTCAAGGCGATGGTAGATACCTGTTAGGGTTATGCGAACAGCTTCATGCATTTGGTGCAGGAAAAGTTCTTGATGGTAAAGTAATTTCTGAGTTGCTTAGCCAGCGTGCGGCAATTTATGATAAAAATAAAGATGGTCATTATCAGCTCATTAGTGCGCTTCATAAAAGTTTGCGTGGATCGGATGTAGATGCTGCGCTTTATTGGTGTGCACGCATGCTAGCAGGTGGCGAGGATCCACTATATGTGGTACGGCGTCTGGTAAGATTTGCGGTTGAAGATATTGGAATGGCCGACCCACAAGCGCTAGTTCAGGCCAATGCTGCAAAAGAAGCGTATGCGTTCTTAGGTTCACCTGAAGGAGAGCTAGCCATTGCTCAGGCAGTCATTTATTTGGCAACTGCGCCCAAGTCTAATAGGGTTTATATGGCATATAAAGCTGTGAGCAAAGATGCTAAAGCAACTGGGACATTGTCTCCTCCTAAACATATCATTAATGCACCCACTCAATTTATGAAAGAAGAAGGTTTTGGTGAAGGCTATGCCTATGACCATGATCAAAAAGATGGTTTTTCTGGTCAAGATTATTTCCCTGACACAATGGAGCGAGTCTGTTACTATATGCCGGTTTCCAGGGGCTTTGAGCGAGAAGTTCAAAAGCGTTTGGATTATTGGAATGGTTTGCGTGCAAAGCGAAATAAGGAAAAGTAAGTATGAGTTTTTTGTGGGTAGGAGTAGGAGGTGCATTAGGAGCAATGGCACGCTATGCCTTAACTTTGTTAGTAGCGCTCGAGAGCTTTTATGTGATTGCGGCTATAAATGTTGTGGGAAGTTTTTGTATGGGAGCGGCGATTAGCTTGCTAGCGTCTTCTTTTGAATCTGCGCAGTGGTTTAAACCACTTGTAATGGTTGGGTTATTAGGTGGTTTTACGACATTTTCAGCCTTTGCTAATGATGCTGTTGGCATGTTACATGCCGGTGAGCATGTTAAGGCTGTGGTGTATATGGTAGGGTCAGTTGTGATGCCGGTAGCGGCATGTGGTTTGGGCATGATGGTAATAAAGTGATGCTAGAAGTAAATAATCAAGGTGCTGATGTTCGACTTGACCGTTGGCTAAAGAAACAAATTCCAGGACTGAATCAGGGCGTTATTGAAAAAGCCTTGCGTAAAGGCTTGGTAAAAGTGAATGGTAAAAAAGCTAAATCAAGTGATCGTTTGGCTGAGGGAGATCAGGTGTATGTGCCTGAGCATTTTTATCATGTGTCCAAGCAATCTAAGTCCAAAGTAAATGTTACTCATGTTCCGCTGCCTGAAGAGATGATACTCTATCAGGACGACCAATTACTTGTGTTGAATAAGCCATCAGGTTTGGCAGTACAAGGGGGAAAGGGCATTAAGGAAAGTTTGGATGACATGTTGCGGTCCTATGCCAAAGGTGGTCAGGTGCCAAAGCTAGTGCACCGACTAGATAAGGATACTTCTGGGCTAGTGTTGGTAGCCAAAGATGATATCACGGCACGTAAGCTTGCTGCTGATTTTAAAGAGCGTGCAATGAAAAAAACGTACCTTGCATTGGTTGCAGGTAAGCCTTACCCTCCCAAAGGCACAATAGAGTGCTGCATGGCAAAGGTTGGTAGTGCAAAAGAAATGATGAGTGTGGTAGAGCCAGGTACAAAAGG
>CALCTU010000124.1 GCA_937907045.1 uncultured Alphaproteobacteria bacterium | reverse complement strand
TCCCAAGACTTTATTCTCTCCATTTCCTCTAATGAGGCCAACGCTGCTACAAAACCTAGCCTTTCAGTAAAGAATGTAGAACTTATAAACGTAGACTGTGATGCATTCATCACTGTCTCGGTGCCAAGTACAGATGTTATAGCGTATCCATTACCTAACGTTTTACCCAAAATTGTTAAGTCAGGCATAACACCGTAATTTAAATGCAAACCACCAAAGGATTCTCTAAATCCACTAGTGCATTCATCAAAGATTAGCAGACAGCTATATTTATCAGCCAGCCCTCTTATATCTTTTAAGTAACTTAATGACGGAGCTCTGGATCTCATAACCTCCATTTTTATCGCCGCCACATCACCATTTGCAAGCACGGCCTCTAGGGCATTTAAATCACCATCATTAAAAGGCACTGCAGTAGATTCTAGCTCCCTAGGCACACCAACTGCGGACAAACCAGATAACAACTGCTTATCGAGGTTTTTACTATCTTGAAGGTTTGCTGAAAGATACCAGTCATGCCATCCATGATAGCCACAGAAAGCGATCTTGCTTTTACCAGTATAAGACCGCGCAATTCTTACGGCTATCGAATTTGCCTCTCCTCCCGTTCTGGCAAATCGGGCCATACCAGCCCAAGGATGAAGTCCAATTAAACGTTCGGCTAGATATACCTCTTCGGGTGGATTTAATGTCGACATATTTCCTTTTGTAATACAATTCTTTACAGCCGAGTCTACATTTTCATTGCCATATCCTAGCGTATTAGTTCCAACGCCAAAATGACTAAAATCACGATACTCCTTACCCTCAATATCAGTCACTGTAATGCCTTTGGCGGTCTCAAAAAAAGCAGGCCATTGATCTGGGGCGAACATTTCTCTTCTCTTCGATAATAAAGAATTCCCCCCTGGTATATATTTTTTTGCTCTAAGATAAAGCTCCTCAATTAGGCTATTCTCAACTCCTTTATTTTTATTACTCATCAACAGCCTCAAACTTCTCTTTATTGAAAACTCCTTGAATTTTAGCCTGCATTAACGCCTCTGCTGAAATAAAATCAGAAAGTTCATCAATCTCAACGGCCTTGTATCTATCAACAACCCACGGCAATGTTTCAGTATGGTAAAAACCTTGATGTTCTATTAATGCCTTTATACTGCTAACGTAAATAGAACCCTCTAAATAATAATAATCTTCTTTAAGATCTTGACGCCTCAATCCATTTGGTTCTATACCTAGCATAGGCCTCAATAACTCATTATGTATAGTAAATAGAAATGATGGATGCGCCTCTTCGGCTTTGGTTACACTTACAACACTTTCAGCTAACTCATTATTTATTAAAAGCTCTATTGCCCCGTCAATATCTGAAATATCTCTTAACGGAGATGTAGGCTCCAACAAGACCAGATAATCATAAATACGTCCTGCTTTAGTCAAATAGTCGACAGCATGAAGAATTAAGTCAATACTAGTAGCATCATCGCTAGCCAATGACTTTGGTCTGATAAATGGAGTGTTTGCACCAAATTGATTTGCAATATCTAAAATTTCTTGGGAATCAGTGGTCACTAATACTTCATCAATATATTGTGACTCTAGCCCTTGTAAAATACTCCAGCCAATCAATGGCTTGCCGCACATAGGCCGAATATTTTTTCCTGGCAAGCCTTTGCTGCCTGCACGTGCTGGAATAATAGCCAATATACTCTTTCTATTAATCACTTTCCCTCTCCCTCTTTATTATCAGTCTCAAAATCAATATTGGCAGTTTGCAAATCTATTGGCCGACCGACATCTAGCCAAGGTTCATGCATAGGGTATGCAACGGTACGTTTAGAGTTTGCCTGGAGTCGTTCAAACAGCATGGGCATATTGCACGGTGTCTCAGCTATTAGTTCATTTAAAGCATGTGGCGAAAGCACATAAACTCCAGCATTAATATGGCTTCGTGCAACGGGTTTTTCTTCAAAGCCGACTATCTCAACACCTTGCATTTGCACAACGCCGAAAGGATGTTGCCATTCATGGGTACGTACCGCCATAGTTGCGCTTGCTTTGTAACGATTATGGAAATCCAATAATTCACCATAGCGTACATCAGTAATCACATCTCCATTAGTCACTACAAACGGTTCATCTGGCCTAGGGTTTAGTAAGCCCAATGCGCCAGCAGTACCTAGTGGTGATTGTTCTCGTAAATAGTCAATCTTTACACCAAGCCTTTCACCATTACCAAAGTAATCCTCAATAATATTGCCCATGTGATGAATAGCTAACACAAAATGATTAAAGCCTTCTAGTTTACCTCGCTCTATAATGTGTTCTAACATAGGCTTGCCAGCGACCAATACCATTGGCTTCGGAGTGTTTTCTGTATGTGGTAGTAAGCGCGTGCCCTTACCCCCTGCCATAATAACCATTAAATTAGTGCGTGAAAGTGGTGTGGTAATTTCTTCCCACAGATATAAACCAACTAATTGCTCCTGCTCATCCACTACGGGAATCTGCTGAATTTTATTTGCCACCATCAACTGCTTCACGTTGTCACGTGTCATTTCTGGCGGCACCACCAAGGGATTGCGATGAACAATACTAACAATGTCACTATCTAGATCCAGACCCTTAAGCAAACCACGGCGTATATCGCCATCTGAAAGAGTACCTATCAGCTTATTAGATTTATCAACTACCAGCACGATTTTAATTGCGACTTGATCAAGGTTACTAATTGCCTGCCCAATAGTTGAGCTTTCAAGGAGGGTAGCTTGGCGCCATATTTCCTCAGAAAAAATCACTTATTTCTCTCCCAAAACAGAGTTAGGTAAATCATGAAAAGACTTCTTAACGATGTTTTTAATATTAATGCTTTTGAGTGTATTAACTACTTTTTCACTTGCACCACCCTCACCGTAAGGATTGCGCACTTGGCTTAAATCTACTTGAAAAGCGGGCGAATACAAAGTATTAATTGCATTGGCTATACTTTTCTCAGTAGGCTTGCAATTAATAATACTGGTAGCTTGTAGGCGTCCACGCTGACGATCTCCAATGTTAATTGTGCCTTTTTTAAAGCTAGGCACTTCGGTTAATCCACTTGACGAGTTTCCAACCACACCATCTACTTGTGCTATACAGGACAAATAGCGCAATTGCCCAAGTGAGGTAAAAGCATGAGCATTAGCATGTTGCGATGCAAATTGCTTCACTATTTTAATCAGCGTTCTGCCCTCTGTATCGGCATTGGGCATGGTAAAAATCAGTTGTGTCTCTTCCAATTGAGTCAATACAGATAAAAGTGCTTCCATTTGGTTTACTGCACTGGAATTTTCCAGAGTAACTGGGTGAAAAGTGATGAGCAGATTTTTTTTACCAAACTTAAAGCCCAAATCAGCTTCAAGTGCATTGCGGCCAAGCAACTTTAGACGCTTAATATTATCAATACCCAATCCGCCGACTAAGAAAACATGTTCTGGTTGCTCACCTAGTTGAATCACGCGTTGCTTATATTCATCTGCCGCGACAAAATGCAAATGCGACATTTTAGTAATGGAATGTCGAAAAGCTTCATCAAAAGCGCCTTCGGTGGTCTCACCGCCGTGGAGGTGCGCTACTGGTATACGCGCTACCAAAGCAGTCGCTGCTGCTGCAAAAATCTCAAATCTATCACCCAGCACAACTATTAAATCAGGGTTTAATTCGTTTAATGCATCAGCAAAACCAATCATGCCCAGGCCTATTGATTTAGCAATACCTACTGACGTATCAGAACTTGTGAGCATTTTAACCTTACTGGTAATCTCAAAACCATCCGCTTCTATCGCCTTATAGGTGAGACCAAACTCAGTCGATAGGTGCATACCAGTAGCGATAATTTGCAGGTTTAAATCTGAATCTTCATTAATGCCCTGCATTACCCAGCGCAATAAACCATAGTCAGCACGGGTGCCTGTAATAACACAAATTTTTTGATTCATAGCTCAATCAACTCATCTATCGCAAAATCTCGCACTGCTTTACCGCCTATTACAGCATCCCAATTCATAGGCGATATGCCTGTGCCAGGGCGTTTGACGGTGATGTTCTCAGTGCTGAACACTTCGCCAGCTTTAATGGCTTTGCTTGCCACCAGCGATTTGCGTGCTACAGGTTTGTTATGTGCCTCACTCGGCGTAAGGCGTTTTATACCGTCTCCCAGAGCCATTTCTATATTGCGAATAGCCGACACCATGGTTTTAAGTTCATCAGGTTCTAGGCTTGCTTTGTGATCTGGGCCTGGCAAACTTTTATCTAATGTAAAATGCTTTTCAATGACTGTCGCACCTAATGCTGCTGCGGCAATGGCAACTTCTATGCCGGCAGTATGATCAGAATAACCCACCGTAACGCCAAAAGCAGCTCGGATACTTTGAATGGCATGCAGATTCACCTCTGACATAGGTGTAGGGTACTCTGTAGTGCAATGCAATACCGTAATAAGTGATCGTGTTGTGCCAGCTTGTACTAAAACATCAATAGCCGCTTCTATATCTCCCATCGTTGCCATCCCGGTAGAAATGATGACAGGCTTACTAAATTGTCCAATATGGCGTAAGTAAGGCAGATTAGTTATCTCACCAGAGGGTATTTTAAAGTGATTGATGCCTAGACTGATTAAAAAATCAACACTTTCGATATCAAACCCCGTAGAAAAAAAACCAATGTTACGTGTAGCACAATAGGCAATAAGTTCGCGGTGCATGTTTGCGCTGAGCTCTAAACGGCTTAACATTTGGTGTTGAGTTTCTGCGCTTCCTGTGGCGGAACTTTGGTAATCTGATTTTTTAGCTTCTCGAGTGACTAAGCGGTCGGCATTAAAAGTTTGAAACTTAACCAAATCAGCCCCCGCATCAGCCGCTACGTCTATCAATTGCTTAGCTAAATCAAGGTCACCGTTATGGTTTACGCCGGCCTCTGCGATAATAAGAATAGGACTTTTCATAATTTATTGCTTGTTAATATTCGTGAGTTTTCTTCATGGTTATGCCTAATAGCAATACCCATACCGACCACGCAATTATTTCCCAACGTAATGCCCTGTTTAATAATACTCCCACTGCCAACAAAGCTACCTTGCCCTATATTTGCCGCACCATTCACTATGGCACCTGTTGATATGTGGCAGTGGTCCCCCACGATTGCATCATGTTCAACTAGCGCGTTAGTATTGATAATGCAGTTATTACCCACCTTGGCGCCCGCATTGACGCAAGAACCATGCATTACGATAGTACCATCCCCCACTTCAGCATGTGGAGATACATGTGCAGTTGGAGAAATAATAGTTGGTAACTTAAAACCTATTGCTAAAGCCTGGTCATAAAGGCGCTGTCGAACAAGAGCTGACTCAATCTGCCCAACAGTAACAATCGAATATTGATATTGCTTTGCTAACTGGCTTAATTCACTATCGGTAGCTATTATAGGGTATCCCATACATTCATTATGTAACTCTTTCCCATTACCTATTAAGCCAACAATATCAAATGTCTCTAGATGTTCGATGACTTCAATACATGAACGCGCATGGCCGCCAGCACCAATTAGAATTAAACTAGGCTTACTCATTTAATTTTTCTCATTCAACTATTTTCAGTAAATTTGGACTACTGGGAATATTAATCAATCTCTGTGCCAGTTGCTCAGCCATAGTTAAATCCATACGAGGGCATTTGGCAAATGGTTTGAGCTGATGCATCAATCGCCAAACTGGGCGTGTCATAAGTCCAGATTCATTGGTCGCTTTTAATATATCATCACGATGATGTGCTTGATCAGCATTCAATATAATTGTTTGTAGCCAGTAATTGCTATGGCATTGTGCAGGTTCAACTAGCAACTTGAAGCCTTCTAGAAGCTCAAAGGCGACTTTGTAAAGGTCAAATAACGATCTTTTAGCAATTAATTTTTCGGGTAATTGCTCTAACTGAGCGCACCCTAGAGCTGCATTTAGGTTGGGCAAACGGTAGTTATAGCCGATTTCATCATGAATAAATTCCCAAGCATGCGGCAATTTAGCGGTAGTGGTTATATGCTTGGCACGGCGAGCAATGGAGACGTCATTTGTTATGATAGCGCCACCCCCACCAGTGGTAATAGTTTTATTGCCATTAAAACTAAGCGTACCCATTAAACCAAATGTACCAGTATGCTGACCATGATAGGTGCTACCGAGTGACTCAGCAGCATCTTCTACTATTGCTATATTAAAATCGTGTGCCACTGCAAGTAAGCCATTAATATCCACTGGATGACCATAGGTATGCATAGGCACCATCGCACGGATAACTTTACCAGTAGAGATATTAACGCACTGTCCGCTTTTTTGGTGTGTATGCGACTGCAGATAATCACGCAACTTGTCGGTTGCCATGCCTAGCGTGGCTTCTTCACTGTCTACAAAATGAGGTATGGCAGAACAATAGCTGATAGCATTGGCGGTGGCAATAAAAGTAAGCGCAGGCACAAGGACTTCATCATTAGGCTTAACCCCCGCAAGCATTAAAGCTATGTGAAGTGCTGCTGTGCCATTAACAACCGCGACAGCATGTTTTGCTCCAGTGTAAGCTACTAAATCATCCTCAAAGCGATCAGAAAATTTGCCAACAGATGAAACAAAAGTGGAATCTAAGCACTCTTTTACATAAAGCCATTCGTTGCCAGTAAAAGACGGTTCATGCAGATTAACAGGCCCGGCACCAACGACCGAATGAATGGCGCTAACGATTTGATCTGCCAGTAATACTTGCTTATTCATAATTCTTACATCAATCAATAACTTTAAAAGAATATAAGACCGGCCAGAATATGGTCGACCTATCAATAGTGTCAAGTGGTGAACACATTTCAATCACTAGATAAATCAAAACCAGCATCGACAAACGCATGTATACAAAACTTCCCTTGCCAATAATAGAAACTTATCTGAACACTTATTGGGGGAAGTCATTAGTATCAAAACGAGACAATTCAAATGGTCTTGAAGTATTCAAATCTGCAACACCAACTTTTGTCGTCAGGCCGAACACACATCTTTTCGAACGTAATATAGATAAAGTGTCTTCATTATAGTCGCCGTATGGATAGCACATTATCCAGTTATCAGTTGTAGCGCCTACAGATTTAAGAAATTCTAACGACAACTCAATCTCACTTGCCTGTTCTTCAATACTGCCTTTGCTCAACCATGTATGCTTGTAACCATGACTTCCTACATACATGCCAGCATTTACTAATTTCTTTACATCATCAATAGATAAGTAAAGTCCGTCTGCAAAAGAGCATGGTGTTTCTCCTACATACTGCTCAAATAGAGTTCGCGTGATGCTATTACGAATTTCTTCTGGCAATGCATGTTGAAGCATACGTTTAATATAAACAACTTCTTTAATATCGAACCGTTCATCGGCCACCGATGCGTACATATTCCAATACTTTTTAAGAGCATCTCCACCAATATAAGGATTACACAAACTATTTAAATCAGAAACCAATGCCGAATAATCAGAACAATTTGCCAAAATAAAATGAATGCTATTAACATCTAGCATCTCTCTTTCCACGACCGGTTTGACAGGAATAAAAAAGGAACCTTGCAAATTTCTTTCTAGTAACTCTGGTAGAACAAAATCTATATGATCTTTATATCCATCATCAAAAGTTAAGTAACAAGCTTTTGAAGGTAGAATTTTTCCACTTACAGAAAAATCAATCAGATCCTGAGCAGAAATAATATTATAATTTTTTTCTAGGTAATCCAGTTGGCGCTTAAAACCCTCAAATTCTAAACCTTTAATTCCAGGGTACTTCGATCTTTTAATATCACGCACATAGTGATACATCACAATTGACACATTCATAGATTATTTACCTTCGTATCTAAAAGAAGCTAGGTCTATCTCCATCCCCATCAGCTCTACAATGCCTATAGTTGACACTCGCTCCATCAGCAATACAATTCACAGATATATTTTCTTTCACTAGAGGCTCAAAAAGATTTGGGACTATAACCTCTGTGCTATCAAAATTCAGCGAATTCATTCCTGCCTGTTTCAAAAGTTCTTGATCAAAACCATGACATACAAAATCGAGGAACTCATCACCCTGAACCTTTACCCTTTCAAATAATGAAATAATAATTGAAGGCAACAGGTCCTCTGGTCCATAAAAATCAACAATTCTATAAGCGCTTGCAATATCCTGACCCTTCTCATCTTTTGCCATCGCCTTGCGGCATATAACAATATTTTGAGCTAGTTTTTCGTTTGATTTATAAACCAAAAATATATCATAACTATAAAAAGGATAATCAAAAAATCTATTTTCTATATAACGCTTATCTTTAAATGGCAATGTATTTGAAATTCTATCAAAATCGAAGTTTAATAGATCATCAGTATTGTCAACAAGCTTCATTTCAATATCTGGCAGCCCAGAAATTTCAGCTTTGTGAGGTTTAAGGTGCAAATGTTCAGTCAGCTTATACTCATGTATTAATGGATTAATGATGTAATACTGATTCATTTGGTTCCATTGCAGTCGAAGCATTTTATAGGTATTCTTAGTTTGCTCTCCTGCCCCAGCTGCAGAAAAAAACCTGTGTTTAACGTTTTTAATAACAAATTGTCGAAGGCGTACTCCAATCATTTGATATTTTTTTTCGGCTTCTGATGTGACTTTCCAAAGTGCACCGGCTAAGTCTGGTAGCGCAGAATAATTATAAAATTTAAAACAAAAAACTCCGAGAATTTCACTATTCACATCTTTTGCTAACCCAATAGTTAACTTATCCGGCTGACCCAACCATAGAAACTCTTTCATCATCAATTCTTTGGAAACGGAGTAAATATGATTAACACCCCAATGCTGAGATATAAAAGACATAATATCTTCCAAATCTCTTAATTCAGCAAATTCAAAACTAACATCATTCATAACGAATTATCCAAATCTTTATAGGCAGTCTTTCCGGACTCATTTTTCGGAATTTCTTTAATATATTTAACAGTAATAGCTATGTGATTAAGACCCATCTTGTCACTAAGATACTGACGTATATCATCAACTATTTTATTATCCGTGACATAAACATGAATCTTATCATCAACACCACTGCAGGCGAGGTCTACATCACAAAACCTAGTCTTCACAATATCCTCTGTTTCATCAAGATTTATTCTGTTACCAAAAATTTTCAAGAACCTTTTTTTTCTACCAACTAGCCAATAAAACCCGTCTTCATCAACCTTGGCCATATCACCCGTTAATAAAACTCCGTTATTTTCATCTCCTTTTGCAAGATCCTTGGCTTCTTCAGCATAGCCTAAGCTTACATTTTTACCAGCATAACCAAGCTCACCAACCGTATTGCAATCTGTTATTTTTTTGTTTTCCTCGTTAATAAGAAAAAATTTACCATTTGGTATAGCGATGCCGATACTGCCACACTTCTCAAGCGATTTTTTATAAGGCAAATATGACATACGCGCAGTAGCTTCTGTTTGACCATACATAAC
>CALCTU010000123.1 GCA_937907045.1 uncultured Alphaproteobacteria bacterium | reverse complement strand
TGCCCAAGATCTTCCGCATGACCAAGAAGGGCAAGGTGGACCTGTCTATTTTCGAGGGTGCTACCATCAACACACCATCAATGCTTGCAGTAGAAGACGCAATTGATGGCTTAAAATGGGCAGAATCCATTGGTGGCCTAAATGCACTTATTAAGCGTTCCGAGGCTAACTTAGCGGCTATCAAAAATTGGGTAGCTAAAACTAGCTGGGTAGACTTTTTGGCCGAAAAAGAAGAAACCTTATCTAACACCTCTATTTGCCTTCACATTGTTGACCAAGATTACTTGCAACTATCTCCACAGGAACAGCAAGATGGTGTAAAAAAAATTGTTTCTATGCTAGAAGCAGAAGGCATTGCTTATGATATTGGCGCCTATCGTGATGCACCTGCGGGGCTTCGGATATGGGGCGGAGCCACAGTAGAAACTTCGGATATTGAAGCCTTATTGCCATGGATCGATTGGGCATTTAATCAACAAAATGGTAATGCAAAGGCTGCTTAACATTAAGCAAAAGGATAATAAACATGACATTTAAAGTACTTATATCAGATAAAATGAGCCCGAAAGCTGCAGAAATTTTTGAAGCAGCGGGCATTGAAACCTTAGTCAAACCTGGCATGACTGAAGATGAGCTATGTGCCGTTATTAAGGATTATGACGGGCTGGCAATTCGCTCTGCTACCACGGTTACTCCGAAGGTTTTCAAAGCTGCGAAAAAATTAAAAGTAGTTGGTCGTGCTGGAATAGGTACAGACAACATCGACAAAAACGCTGCCACCGCAAATGGCGTTGTGGTTATGAACACACCATTTGGCAACTCCATTACTACTGCCGAGCATGCCATTGCCATGATGATGGCTGTTGCACGCAAAATACCCGCTGCAAATGAATCTACTCATGCCGGTAAGTGGGAAAAATCAAAATTTATGGGTGTTGAAGTTGCTAGTAAAACCTTAGGTCTGATTGGCTGTGGTAATATTGGCTCTATTGTTGCTGACCGCGCCCAAGGACTTAAAATGAAAGTTATTGGCTATGACCCATTTTTGAGTGCTGAACGCGCAGCTGAACTTAACATCGAAAAAGTTGAGTTAGATCAACTTTTATCCAGAGCTGACTTTATTAGCCTTCACACTCCGCTTAATGATGCTACCAGAAATATTTTGAGCAAAGAAGCGCTCGCCAAAACAAAAGCTGGCGTACGTATTGTTAATTGTGCTCGTGGTGGTCTGATTGATGAAACAGCCCTTAAAGAAGCAATTGAATCAGGACATGTTGCCGGGGCCGCACTTGATGTATTTGAAAAAGAACCCGCTACCGATAATGTATTATTTGGCTTAGAGCAAGTGGTGTGTACTCCTCACCTTGGTGCATCTACTTCTGAGGCTCAAGAAAATGTTGCCATTCAAGTCGCCGAACAAATGGCAGATTACCTTCTTAATGGCACGGTAACCAATGCACTAAATATTCCATCTGTTTCTGCAGAGGATGCAGCAAAACTTAAACCTTATCTTGACCTAGCAGAACAACTAGGCAGCTTCTCAGGACAAATTATTGATGATGGCATTACTTCAATCAATATTGATTTTGAAGGTAACGTATGCAAACTCAACACCAAGCCTATTAGCTCCATTATTCTAAAAGGCATTCTTAGCAACGCAGTTACTTCTGCCAATATGGTCAATGCACCTGTTATTGCTAAAGAACGCGGCATCGAAATGAAAGAAACAAAGAGCGAAGCAACGAAAAGCAGCTTCCAAACACTTATCCGGGTAACCATTAAAACAGATAAAGGTGAAGTAGTCGTTGCCGGAACCTTATTTAATGACAAACCACGCATTGTTGAAGTTGGATCCGTACGCTTAGAGGCTTCTCTTGGCACGAATATGCTTTATATCAATAATGAAGATAAACCTGGCCTTATCGGAGAGTTAGGTAAATTACTTGGTGATAATAAAGTTAATATTGCTAATTTCCATTTAGGGCGCGGTGATAAGAAAACCGGTGCACTAGCATTATTAGAAATTGACAACACCATTGATGATACGTTACTTGTAAATATTGGTAAGTTACCGAGTGTGATTTGCGCAAAACGTTTGGCGTTTTAATTTTTATATTAAATATGACTGTTTAAGCTTATGACCATTGCTACTCGTATATACACTAAACTTTTTGCTAAAGCCGTTGGTGAAGATGAGTTTGGCAATAAGTATTATACACTACCACGAAAAGACAGTATGGGCCGTGTTAAGCGCATGGTATTATATGCAGGTAAACCAGAAGCCTCAAAGGTTCCTCCATCATGGCATGGATGGCTTCATTATACCACCGATGACATTCCTACACAGCGCTATAAGTGGCAAAAGGATCATCATGAAAATTTAACCGGAACAGATAAAGCATATTTTCCTTCTGGCTATATGGATTCTGATAATAAACGTGCACCTGCCTCCGGAGATTATGAGGCATGGAAGCCTTAGGACAACGCTTGTGTTGGAAGCAACGATGATGCAATTAGCAGTGATTTTTTTGGTTGTACTAATGTTAGTTTGCCCTCGTGCGCATGCTACAGAAGCTACAACATTAACTCCTTCTCTAGAAACCCCGGAACAAACTGATGACAATACTTCATCCGAAGCAGAGAACAAAGCAACCATAGAAGCCTATCAAGAACATATTTCGTCTATCAAACCAGAGCATTTTACTTCTTCAGCTCTACTACAGGGACTAGATAAAATCACCACTCACATCTCAACACTGCCCATTACGATTGGTGAAACCATTAAATTTAGTAATCTTGAAATAAGCCTATTAAGTTGCTGGCAAGCCCCCATTGAAGATGAACCCGAAAGCAAAGCATTGTTAGAGATATGGGAACACATCCCAGGAGAAAAGAAGAAGCAATTATTTTATGGCTGGATGCTTGCTACCTCCAGCGGCCTTTCAGCATTAGAACACCCTATATATGACGTAACTTTATTGTCATGCACAAAAACACAAGAAGACAAACTTCCCCCCACTATGGTGTCACCGCATGGTGAGCATCCAAACGCAGTGGATGTATCTCCCATACGAACACTAAACTAGCCTTACGTAACAAATGTTTATGTTATTAACTGCAAATATAAAATAGCCTGCATTTATTAGTTGAAATAATATTTTGCTATGCTACTTATATTTTCTTGTTATGTACTTTATAAATTTGTAACTGTATTTTTATGGCAACATTTGACCTAGATATCCTAATTGTTGAAGATAACCACACATACCGTGCTCTTATTCTTTCTGCGTTTAAAGAACATAACTGTAGGACAGCGACCACCTATCAAGAAGGTGTTGATCTTTACAACTCAAGAAAACCTCACATCTCTTTTCTGGATATTAACCTTCCGGATGGAAATGGCTTGGATTTATTAAAAATTATAACCGATGATGATCCTCAAGCTTATTGCATCATCTTAACTGGTAGTGCAGCCCCTGAAGATGTATCCAGAGCACAAACATATGGTGCCATGGAATATATTTTAAAGCCATTTACAGCAACTCGTATCCAAGAAACACTCGATCATTTTGAAATTTACCGGAATAAACTAATTGAAATTGCTTGCGATGAAGATGAAATTGAACTTTCATTAGCTAAAAAATTTGCCCATAGTAAACAAAAAATTGATAAACAACCCTAGAATAATGAGCTACAGACATGACATTTAAACTAGTTACCCAAGACAGGCATTTTACCATTTTCACTCCGACACGATTTGATTATCACTCGCATGAAAAATTCAATCAAGTGTTTGAAAGCTTAGAATTTGATAATTGTGATAATATTGACTTTGATTTAAGTCAGACCGAGTTTATTGACTCGCGTTCCATTGGTATGCTTTTATTTACAAAGTCACATGCAGACAAACACTCCGTAACAGTTCGGTTACTAAACCCTCAAGGACAAGTAAAAAAAATGATTGAGGTTTCAAACTTCCAAGAAATATTTGATATCGTTGACAGTGAGTCATAAAGCTGATAAACCTTTGGTAGCGTGATCACTTATATCAAGCAATCGTTTCCAACGGGTATTTATGAATATTCTTATAAACCATAGGATACTTTCAAACGACTATCAGAGCGTCGTAAGTGTGATGGACGGAGCACTTAATGATGACCAAGAGAATGACATTATACTCGATTTCAGTGATGTTGATTATCTTGGCTCGGTAGGCATTAGTTTTATTCTTCTATCTAAGCATATCGCAGATGAGAACAACAAATCATTAAGCATTTGCAACTTACAACAAAATGTAAAGTCCCTTCTACTTTCGCACAATATTCAAAAAATTGTCAGCATTGTTTGATAATAAACTATGTCCGAAAATAGAGATTAATTGTCAAATCGTCGGTAATGTTATCCCAAAAATTGTCTTTTACCGTTTGAACCAACGTATTAAATAAGTTTTCTGGGTAAAGATTTCTATGGACCTGCATTTTCTTTACCATCTTCACTAAATCTTTCTCTGTTAAAAGATCTCCTTGATAGCTAGGAGTTTCAATAAGAGCGTCACTATATAGCAATAAAAGGTCGTTCTTATAAAAGTCCACTTCATGTAAGTCGTACGGTATTCCTTTTTGTATACTCAATGGAAAACCATCTCCAGGAATGATAGCATAGCCATTATCTTTATGCATTACAATTGGCTTGGTTGAACCAGCTGTTACGTAACGAAGTTTGTCTTCTTTTACATCAATCACTCCATAAAACATTGTTGCAAATTGTTCAGTAGGCAACAAATGATAAAGTTTCTCATTTAAGTAATCCAAATACTTGTCAGGCTGCGATTTCAGATCATTATCTTCTTGCATAATAGTATGTAGTCGAAAAGTATTAAGAGCAGATGCCACGCCATGACCTGAAAAGTCTGTACAATAAACTGCAAATGATTGTTCATCTATGGGTTCAACACCCCAAAAATCTCCACCTAGCTCTGAAGATGTTTCAAATAAAGAATACATTTCTATATTATATGATGCTTGTACTTGTGAGATAATATCATCAGAAGGCATCAACATATTCTGCATTGCTTTAGCTTGTTCAAGCTCTGCAGACATTCGTTTTCTCGACAGCTCTAAGTCATTAAACAACCTATTCTTTTCAAGGTGCGACAATGTACGAGCTATTAACTCTTCCGGGTCAATAGGCTTTGACACATAGTCCGTTGCCCCTACTTCAAATATACGCCTCTTTTCATCTGCGTCACTAACACCACTTTGTACAAGAATTGGTAAATTAGCGAACTCTTCTTCTTTTCGTATCTGCTCACAGTAACCATATCCATCAATCTCTGGCATAACAATATCAAGAATAACCAAGTCTGGATTTATCTCTTTTGTTTTTTCTAGAGCTTCTTTGCCATCTTTAGCTTTCTCTATATCAAGAAAACCAGATGTTTTGAGTATATTTTCTAATGCAAGAATATTAAATTCCATATCATCAACAAGCAAAACCTTAGAATCGCGTTTGATGGTGGCGTATAATTCATCTTTATCAATATTTCTTATTGATGAATTCACAATCAATGATCTCCTTTACCTAATACATAAAGCAAATCATATCAAAAAATCATTAATATTTTATTAATCTTCTATTGTGAATAGCTCTGGAAACCTGGATAAGTCAAACATCTGCTTAACCTGCCCTGAAGGCGATTTTAGTACGAGCTTCACATCATGTTTCTCCGCTTGCTCGCGCAATAAAAGAAACAATCCAAGAGCTGCAGAATCTACAAATTCAAGCTCTGAAGAATCAATCAAACAATGCTTTATGTCATCCGCTTCCAAAGAAGAAAACAACGACTTAAACTCTTCTTGATCAGCAAATGTAAACTTTCCTCTTAACGCAATAGTCAGCGTATCAGACTCTATATTATGTTCTATCTCCATGGCAACCTTCTTTTATCATACCATTAAACAACTACAAAAACGTACGCATAGCCTCTGTGAATTTCTTCTTAACAGAAGACAAGCCTATATTCTCTTGGCAATATACCAGAGCCTGATCAACTGAATATCGTTGATCCAGTACATCCGTCAATACCGGCAGCAGCGCAATTATCGCCATCATATGTTGACGAACATTATCACCAAATTGCAAAGACGTCATCATATTTAAAAGTAACTTATGACACATAACAATATCTTTTTGGGAGTCATTGGCCTGTCTAACCAGACTAAATACCTGCTGGTTTAGTGCTAACACCTCATTAGAGCGCCTAGTAAGCTCAAACAAGGCCTTATGCATCGTTTTACCTGTGTTATTGTCTTGATTATCATGCACCAAACTTTGATTCAGCGCATAAACACGAGTATCATCTAAATCTGACACCAAATGACTAAGGTTACTCAAAATATCATTTACACTCGCCAATAAAAGGCGTTTCTCTTGGGAAGATTTATCATTAGAAAGCAGCTCAAGGACCTTAATTAAACTCTCAGTCACTTGCGAAATTGAGTCGTCCGTCAGCACAACAATTTCTTGCATTTGCTGCCTGATAAAGCTTATAAAATGTTGCCTAAAAGACTTTGTTCTTTCATCTTCAATAGCAGTCGATTCGACAACCGCATCGTCCAATTTTTTGTCTTGGACAGTGTCATCAATATCATCTTCTTGTCCTGATTCGTTTTCCTTCAGAGCTTCAATATTATCGCCACACTCTACTTGCGACTCTCTATCTTTAACGTAATCAGTATCATCACAAATACCTTGGTTTAGTAGGCTGTGTAACAAATCTTCGGCAGGTAACCGTATATCAACTTCCGCCATTTATACTTAGCCCTCCCCCAGCAGCATAAGCTTGTCCTTACTCGTTAAGTATAACACAAACATTACTTCATTACACCTTCTACTATTTTTTCACTTATTTTTTCTAATGCAACTTGTTCCTGCACAGCTCCAGCCGAAAATGCAGCTTTTGGCATACCATAAACCACACAAGTTGCCTCATTTTGACCTAAGGTAATCGCTCCTTTATTGTGCATGTGTAATAGACCATCCGCACCATCACTTCCCATACCAGTAAGTATCACTCCTAGCGCCTTATCACCGGCTTCTTCACTAACAGACTTAAATAACGCATCTACAGATGGACAATGTCCTGATATCTTATCGGTTCCTCCAACCACTGCTTTATAGTAAGAACCTACCATTTTTATTCTCAAGTGCATCCCTCCTGGTGCCACATAAACACAACCTGACTCCAGCTTTTCACCATCTTTAACTTCACACACTGACACTTTACATTGCTGATTTAAACGATCTGCAAATGATTTAGTAAATTGTGCCGGCATATGCTGCGTAATAACAATTGGAGGTAAATTATCAGGCAAAACGGTAAGAACAGAATTCAACGCTTCAACACCACCTGTTGAAGCACCAATAGCTATAATATTACGCTTCATATTTGAAGCAGAACACTCAAGTATTTTTTGTGAACCAGAGGCATTATCCGATGCTGTCCTATTACTATTAGTACGAACTTTTGAGCTTGCAGCAACTCGAATCTTTTCTACCAACTCTCCTTTTAGTGACTTAAAGGCATCTTCAATGTTTCCCTCTAACGGCTTTGCCACATAATCTACAGCACCAATTTCCAACGCACGGATAGAAACATCTGCTCCTTTTTGTGTTAAAGAAGACAACATGATAACCGGCATTGGCCTGAGCTTCATTAGTTTCTCTAAGAACGAAATACCATCCATACGAGGCATATCAACGTCCAGGGTAAGAACATCAGGATTTAGCTTTTTAATCATCTCCCTTGCTTCATAAGGATCAACCGCCGCACCTAAAACTTCTATATCTGCTTCGCTTTCTAACATATTAGTAACCATCTGCCTTATGAACAGAGAGTCATCAACAATTAGTACTTTTATTTTATTTCCCATTTCTTCTTCCCTATTTTATTTTCCTGTATATTGTTTGCCCCAAAGACTCAAAGCGGTCACAAATATTAAATAAACTTTCAGAGTGACCTATATATAGTATGGCCCCCATATGCATTTTTTCTGCCATACGATCAAATAGTACCCTTTGAGTATCTTTATCAAAATAAATAACTACATTACGGCAAAAAATAACATCAAATAATCCTTTCATCGGCCATGCATTTAACAAGTTTAACTGATTAAATCGTATCAAATCTTTAACCGAATGCTTTACTTGACGCATTCCTTCACTTTCCTGAGAAGCAGAGCTTGTATATTCTTTCATATAACCAGGAGGAGCCTTAGAAAAAGCATCTTCGTGGTATATACCTTCTTTGGCTCTATCAAGCATATTTGTATCAATGTCTGTAGCTAATATTTTAACATCTATGTTCGCAATCGAAGGAAAAGAATTAAGTACTGTCATTGCTATACTGTAGGGCTCTTGTCCAGAGGAACACGCTGACGACCACAATCTAAAACAACTAGCTTCTTTGCTCTTTTGTTTTGATTGCTGTAAATCCTGAAGATAACTCTTTAAATGTTCAAAATGATGAGCCTCACGGAAGAATCCCGTAAGATTCGTTGTAATTGCATTAACAAACTGTGTTAACTCTTCATCTGCTTTTTTTTCGTCTCTTAATAGTTTGCAGTATTCTGTAAATGTTGGGATTCCTAATGCCCTAAGCCTTCTTACAAGCCTTCCATATACCATCTGCTTCTTTTTGTATGGCAGCATAATGCCAACCCGTGACTTCACCATATCCGAGATGAACTCAAAGTCCTTATCTGAAAAGTCAAATTCCTTATTGCCACCTTCCATAAGCGCAACCCAAACCTTTATTCATCATCAATATTTGCAGGTTCTTCTAAAACCTCAGCATCAGAAGCGCTAACATGGTTACTTGTTACGTCACCCTTTTTGGCATCTCGTAATACTTCATCAGAAAATAATTGCTCTAACTGTAAAATAACTACCATTTTGCCCTTTACAGCAATCACCCCTTCTAAACATTGAGCTTTCTTTCCTGAGTCGACCCTAGGCGCAGGAGCAATTTCACTTGCATCAATGGTCAGTATATCCGAAACAGAATCAACCAATATACCAATCTGTTTTCCCATCACCCCAACAATAATAACAACACTTGATTCGTCTGAGTTAACCCCCCCCATATCAAGCCGTAACTTGAGATCAAAAATGGGAATCACGGCACCACGCAAGTTCATTACTCCGCGCATGAAGCTTGGTGCATTTGGTATTCTAGTTAGATCACCGTAATTTTTAATCTCACGTATTTTAATCAACTCAATTGCAAACTCTTCTTCGCCTGCAGCAAAACTTAGAAACTGTTTTTGATTCCCTCTATCTACAGAAGATTCACCATCCTGATTTTCATCGATTACTTTCTCTTTTACAGCTAAATCTGTCATTGCAATCTCCTAAAACGATAACATAAAAATAATCAAGACACCTCAGCCAACGCCATAGGGGTCTCCATATTTCTTACTCCAGCGACATCCAGGATCAAAGAAACCCTACCGTCACCTAAGATGGTAGCAGCTGAAATTCCAGGGACGACAAAAGAATTTTCTTCTAAACTCTTAATAACCACCTGTTGTTGTCCTATTAACTCATCTACCACAAGGCCAAATTTGTCATCACCATTTTCTAGCAAGATCACTAGTCCATCCGAAATAGTATGTTTAGCATCCTGGATATTGAAGAGCTGATAGAGGTACAATATTGGGACAAACTCTCCCCTGACATTGATCGTCTCACTTTTATCTGCAATCTTTTGGATATCTTCAGAAGAAGGTCTTAGCGTCTCAACAATAGAACCTATAGGAATAACGTATTTTTCATTACCCACACGCACAATCATACCATCAAGAATTGCTAAAGTAAGCGGCAATACAATGATAAATGCATTACCAACGCCTGGATTATTGTCAATTGTAACAGTACCACCCAATGACTCTATGTTTCTTCTGACAACATCCATCCCCACACCACGACCAGAAATGTCTGACACAGCCTCAGCAGTAGAAAATCCTGCCATAAAAATAAGATTATCAATTTCATGATCAGACAGTTCAGCATCTTCGGAAATCAAACCTTTTTCGACTGCCTTATCCAAGACACGCTGCCTTTCAATACCATTACCATCATCTTCTATACGGATCAGAATTCGTCCACCAGAATGCTCTGCGGTCAATTTTATGACGCCTTCTTCAGGCTTTCCCTGCTCCAAGCGAACCTCAGGCGTAGCAATACCGTGGTCCACAGAATTTCGTATCATATGAGTTAATGGGTCTGTTAATTGCTCAATAACAGTCTTATCGAGCTCCGTATTCTCACCCGCCATATCCATGCGGATATTCTTACCTAACTTTGCACTTAAATCACGAACCAACATCGACATCCGTGAAAAAACTGATTTTACTGGCATCATACGCACAGCCATCACAGCTTCTTGAAGCTCAACCATATGCTGTGACAGTTCTGATATGCCATTTAATAGCCCAAAAAACTTATCCTTTGGTAGTTTATCTGCCTGGGATGATATCATTGCCTGATTGATAACTAGCTCGCCAACCAAGTTAACCAAACGGTCAATTTTATCAACATCTACACGAATTGAAGCAGCCACTGGAGCTTTGGCAGCTTTATCTTTATTACTCTTGGCCTTAGCGGGTGCAGGCTTTTTCTCTTCTTCAACTTTTTGTTTATCTTCAGCAGTCTCTTCTTGAGGGGCATTGTTATCCTGGTCATCACTTTCTTGTGGCTCTTTTGATGCTTCCACTGCAGCTTGCTGCGCGGCCTTTTCTTCTTCTGTTAACTCAACCTGCTTACTATATCCCCCTAATCGGTTTATTGTTAAATCGCACTCATCTTCTACAAATTCAAAAACTTCAGTCAATTTTTCGGTAGTTGCCTCCGCTTCTAACACAAACTTCCACCAAACATAGCATGATTCTGGCTCAAGTTTATCAAACTCAGGAAGTTCATCAATTTGCGTATAAACTTCTAACGACCCTAATTCCTTAAGCTCTCTAATAATAAAGAGAGGCTCATTACCGGTAAGAAAGAGTCCTTTATGCGGCTTAAATTCTATATCATATATGCCAATTTCAACTTCCCTTGTCCCTGTGGGGTTTGGATCTTGAGCAGACGAGTCTGAAGATGCATCACTCGACGGTGCCTCTTCTGGAGCCTCCGAGCTTTCCGCAGGAGCTTCTTCTGATGCAGCTCCACCACCTGACTGTTCAGCAACAACTTTTCTTAATTCAATCGCCAAATCTTGACCCAACGTTTCTGGAACCGGATCCCCTTGCTGAACCGTTGCTACCATTTCTTTAACAACTTCTGCAGATGCCAGCAATAAATCAATAATTTCACGCGTAACCTGCACTTCAGAATTACGCATAGCATCCAACAATTCTTCCAAAATATGGGTGAACCCACCTATTTCGGTCAAACCAAATGCTCCAGCACCACCTTTAATAGAATGCGCACACCTAAAAACTGCATTGACGTCTTCAAGATCAGGATCTGATTCATCAATACCCAGCAACCGCTCCTCCATATCCTCCAGAAGCTCATTGCATTCGGTGATATAGGTATCCTTAAACTGATCTAAGTCATCCATCATGATTCATACCCACCAACATAATTATATAAATTACCCCCCAATATAAACCAACTGTTAGTCAATATTGGCAACTTTTTTAACAACTTTTATTAACTTTTCAGGAACAAACGGCTTTACAATCCAACCTGTAGCACCGGCATCTTTGCCCTTTTGTTTTTTTGAATCATCACCCTCAGTTGTTAACATTAATATAGGGATGAATTTGTAATTGGGATCCTGACGTAAATGCCTCAATAACTCAAAACCATCCATATTTGGCATATTTAGGTCAGTAATAATAATATCAACGTGCTTATCTCCAAGTACCGAAATAGCATGACGCCCATCTTCTGCTTCCCACACTTCATCAAATCCGGCTTGTTTGAGAGTAAAAGAGACCATTTGGCGGATGGTTTTTGAGTCATCCACAGTTAACGCTACACGACTCATACCTGACACCCCCACTCCTGTAATTTTGAAAATAATCCAAAATCAGACACAGATTTCCTAAACACATCTGTTTCACCTTTGATCACAAAGGAGCCGCCCCCTTCAGTCACATGACTAGACGCTGAAATAAGAATTTGCAAACATGGAGTTGTCAGAGACGTTACCTCAGAGGCATCAATAATAACCTCACTCCCCTTAGCATTTGCTTCTTTAATAAGGTCATATATTTGCTTTGCATCTGATATTTCACACATTTGAGGAAGCTTTACCTCAGTAGAGCCACCTTTACTGGCTTCCACCGACTCCTGACTTGATTCAGATTGAGCCTCATTCGTATTTTCTTCTGTCATGATCCTCCCTGGAAAATAAATATCAAACCCCATCTGCCTGATTAAATTCAATCAGAACATTAGTTAAGCCTAGTATATTTGCAACCTCAAGGCAACACGAAAATCTCATAGTTTATGATCTAAGGCCATTTCTCTCCAATAAATGGTGTTTTCATTTACACTTTTATTCACGATCGAAAACAAAAAAGACATTGAAATGCGATATTTAAGCGCTATGATTCAACCATGACATGGTGGTTTACACCTAAAAAACGAGACTAAAAAATTTACTGTAGATGCTAGTTTTACCATCTTCCATTCGGCAACAGCTGATTATCATTGTTATGGCTGTGAGTGCCATTTCTATTGTGCTGAGTGTCGTTGCAATGATCGCAACGGGTGCACGTGAAATTCGCTTTCATATCTCCCAGCATCTTTATGCTACAGCGTCGTTTGTTTCTCAAATATACGTCCATAATATACACCATGACCAACAAATAGACATCCTATCAAGCCTTAATTCTATTGAAACAATTTCAGGGGCATGCCTGTATAACCAAGAGCTTTCACTAATAACGGCCTATAGAAACCGCCAGCTAGATGCTAAAAAATCATGCCCTCAAGTTCCTCCACGCCCTTCACTTACATTCGACAATAACTTTGCTTCCTACGTTCACCCCATTACTGATCAAAACACTACCGTGGGTACTTTATATATTTATTCACAAGTAAACCAAATCACCACCTTTGTTGACAATCAACTTGTTACAGGATCGATCATCGCAGTCTGTGTCCTTTTTATATCCTACTTACTTGCATTGAAGTTACACAGCAAAGTCACAACTCCTATTACAGACCTTGTAAATAAAGCTAAAAAAATATCTCAGCAGCAAGATTATTCTATTCGAGCATCGTCACTTTCTACAAAATCTGCATCATGCGAACTTAGCTCTCTTGTTGAAAGTTTTAATACAATGCTAGCACACATTGAAAAACGCAATCATAGCCTTACCACCACCAACGATGCACTCCATATTGCCAAAGAAGTTGCCGAACAGGCCAACCAAGCCAAATCTGAATTTTTATCCAATATGAGTCACGAACTCCGCACCCCTCTGAACGCCATTATTAATTTTTCTGAAATTCAAGCCAATCAAATGTTAGGCCCAATGAATAACGATAAATATCTTGAATATGCCCAAGATATTAACCAATCAGGCAAACACCTACTGTGCTTAATTAATGACTTACTCGATTTGTCTAAAATAGAAGCCAACCTTATGTCAGTAACAAAACAACCTATCAACATTAGTGAAACCATAGCCGCTTCTATTCAAATTTTATCACCCATCATTCAGGAAAAACAATTACACGTGCGCTACCAGCCACCACACCTACCAGAACTTGTTACAGATAAAACACGATTTAAGCAAATCTTGATTAATATTCTTGGCAATGCCACCAAGTTTACTCCACAGGGGGGCAATATTGTTATTTCTACTAATGTCATCGAAAATAAAGAACAACAACACCTGCTTATTGTTATTGAAGACTCTGGAATAGGCATGACTGATGACGAACTAGCAATAGCTCTCAAACGTTTTGGCCAAATTAAAAGCGAGCTAGCCCAACCTTCTGATGGCACCGGATTAGGACTTCCGCTAACACAAAAGCTTACCGAAATACTGGGCGGGTCATTTTCAATTACAAGTCAGCCCCACAAAGGCACGCGTGTGTGCATTTCATTTGGGCAAGAGCACTTCATCACCGAAACAGAACTTGCATAATGCATTTTTACTCCTCGCTACGCCGTCAGTATGGTATTCGAATCCATACAAGGCACTTTTTTAACAATGTTCACGATAAAAACCTTTCTTTCGAATAAAAATCTATAGCATCTTATCTATAGATGGGGTTATATAGTCACCACAAATAAAGCCACCTAATGATTAAACCATGTCAGACTTATTCTCATCCACAAACGCACAAAAAAAATCCAAGCCCACAGACAATCAAAGCTATACAGCCGATGATATTGAAGTACTTGAGGGCCTAGAACCAGTTAGACACCGTCCTGGAATGTATATTGGCGGTACCGATGAAATTGCTCTTCATCACTTAGTTTCAGAAGTATTTGATAACTGTATGGATGAAGCCGTTGCCGGCTATGCTACTTTTATAGAACTTCACATGCACGCAGATGGCAGCATCACCATCACCGACGACGGACGCGGGATACCGGTAGACCCTCACCCTAAATTTCCAGAAAAATCTGCACTTGAAGTCATCATGACCACATTACACGCAGGTGGTAAATTTAGTAATAAAGTTTATGAAACCTCTGGAGGATTACATGGTGTAGGTATTTCAGTGGTTAATGCACTATCTGAAAAAATGATTGTTGAAGTTAAACGTGGTGGCAATCTGTATAAGCAGGTATTTTCGAAAGGTAATGTTGTAGAAAAATTAAATGTTATTGGCCCAACTAAACGCAAGAAAGAAAGTGGTACCCAGGTGACATTTATGCCCGATAAAGACATATTTGACGACGGCATTTCTTTTAAGCCACTTAAACTTTATCGACTTGCAAAATCGAAAGCCTATTTATTCAAGGGAGTCGAAATTCGATGGTCATGTGACCCTGAACTCATCAACAAAAAACAACAAGTTCCAGAAACGGATGTCTTGCACTTTCCTAAAGGATTGGAAGACTACCTCACTGCTTCCCTCGAAGACACTGAAACTGTTGCCAATCAGCCCTTTTGCGGCGAAGCTACCTTTGCAGACAAACAAGGAAGAGTTGAATGGGCAGTTCACTGGATTTATAGACGTGATGCACTATTTCAGTCTTATTGCAATACTGTGATTACACCACAGGGTGGAAGTCATGAAACTGGCCTTAAAAATGGCTTACTCAAGGCTATCAAAGACTTTGCCGAAATTATTGGTAATAAGAAAGCTTCAAATATAACTGCTGATGACGTATCAGGCAGCATTTTTGGTATCTTATCATTATTCATTCCCGAACCGCAATTTCAAGGCCAAACTAAAGATAAACTCTCCAATAGGCATGTTGTAAAACTAGTAGAAAATGCAGTTAAAGACCATTTTGATCATTGGCTTAGCCACAATAAACAAAGTGCTAAAGAACTTTTAGGGTTCATTATAGAACGAGCAGAAGAACGCCTTGCACGTAGACAAACAAAAGAGATTGCACGTAAGAGTCCCGTACAAAAATTACGTTTACCCGGAAAACTTGCCGACTGCACCAGGCAAGCACCTGAAGGCACAGAAATTTTCTTGGTAGAGGGAGATTCTGCTGGCGGTTCAGCTAAAATGGCTCGTGACCGTCAAACACAGGCCATATTACCTCTGCGCGGCAAGATTCTTAATGTTGCTAGTGCTACCAAAGATAAAATTGCAGCCAATCAAGAAATTCAGGATTTGAATCTTGCCTTGGGATGCGGCGTACTGGATCATTACACAGATGAAGATTTGCGTTATGAAAAAGTGATTATTATGACCGATGCAGATGTCGATGGCGCTCATATTGCATCTTTGTTGATGACCTACTTCTACTTGTTTACCCCACAGCTTATCGATAATGGACATTTATACCTTGCACAACCACCACTGTACCGCATTACACATCAACAAAAAGCACATTATGTGAATACCGATCAAGAAAAAGATAAACTCGTCAAAGCGCTCGAACAAAAACGCGGTCAAATAGAAATTAGTAGATTTAAAGGTCTGGGCGAAATGACTCCAAGCCAATTAAAAGAAACGACAATGAATATTGAAAATCGTAGTTTATTACGAGTTACCATCAATGAAGATGCTAAAGAATTTGCCGCAACGCGTGTTAATGAGCTTATGGGTAAAAAACCAGAACTACGATTTAAATTCATTACCCAACAAAGTGAAATATTGGGCAATGACCTTAAGGAAAAACTCGATATTTAGCCAATCACAGCGTATAGCATCAAAAAATTACATCATTTTAAGCAAAAATACATATTTTATTTGATTTTTGTGCTATAATAGTCTATAAACATTGACAATCTGCCTAATATACTGTATATAGTGGGTTTTGATGGATCTTATATTTTTATAACAATAGATTAATCGTTACAATGACTAAAGCGGTAACACAAGAGCAACATGAAGCAGCCTATGGCGATATCGTAAAATTTTACGATTTCGCAGAGGATCTCATTAATACGGTAGAGGACGAAGCCACTACCAACCCAATGGCTCAGCTTGAATTTATCGAACCACTTGTTCAACAAGTCGAAGAGGCAACCGACGTGTTGGCCGAAGAATATCGTCGTTTTGTACAAACTGGCAAACGCCCTGGTATGCTCAATAGACGTAAAATTGAGAAATCACTTGCACAAATCAAAAAAGCAATAGATACTTGCAAGCAAGTTAAACATGGGGGGAGCGTTTAACATGACTGAAAGCAATAATACACCAATTAATCTTAGAGAAATTGATCTGAAAGCCTTATACGCTCAATATGGCAAGTTAGAAGCTATAACAGCAACTCTTACAGACCCTTCTGCTGAGCTAGATGCAGCTTTAGTGGCAGACAAAAGCCGCAGCGGCAATATTGGAATCAATCCGTAATTTTTCTTAGAATCGTTTTTTTAGGCACAATATATTCACCTGTAGGTTATACAGGCAACCGTATCTTACAAAACATCTCTTAAAATAAGTTTCTCTGTACTTACCAGCGAGTAGAAATAGCGCCCTAAGCCCTCTACTAAAAAAACAAAAAATGCCTTACGCTGCTGCCAATAATTTTTCAGCATCCAATGCAGCCATACAGCCCGTACCAGCAGCAGTAACTGCCTGGCGATATGTTTTATCTTGAACATCGCCTGCAGCAAACACGCCTTCAATATTGGTTTTTGTTGTACCAGGCTTCACCATAATATAGCCTTCATCATCCATTTCTAACTGACCATCAAAAATGGCTGTATTGGGTTTGTGGCCTATGGCGATAAAAATACCATCAATTGGTCGGTCAGTAACATCACCGGTTTTTACATTTTTTAATCGGGCACCGGTAACATTAAGAGGTTTTTCATCGCCCAATACTTCTTCTAGAGTATGGTCCCATAACACCTCTACCTTATCATGGTTAAGCAAACGCTCTTGCAATATCTTTTCTGCACGCAATTCGTCTCTGCGATGTACAAGAATCACTTTGCTTGCATGGTTGGTAAGGTATAATGCTTCTTCTACTGCTGTATTACCTCCTCCAACAACAATCACTTCTTTGTTCTTGAAGAAAAATCCATCACATGTAGCACATCCTGAAACACCATATCCTTGGAACTTACTTTCTGTCTCAAGGCCAAGCCATTTAGCTTGCGCACCAGTAGAAACAATCACTGTATCGGCAGTAAATAACTTACCTGATTCAGATTCGGCCTTAAAAGGACGTGCACTAAAATCAACCGATTTAATATGGTCAAAGACAATATCTGTACCAACATGCGCAGCCTGAGCTTGCATTTGTTCCATTAACCACGGTCCTTGGATAACATCAGCAAAACCTGGGTAATTTTCTACGTCGGTTGTTATGGTCAACTGCCCACCAGGCTGCATACCCTGAACTAATACCGGTTCTAAATTTGCACGCGCAGCATAAATAGCAGCAGTGTATCCAGCTGGCCCAGAGCCAATAATGAGTACTTTGGTATGTTTCTCAGTCATGATGTTATCCTTGATCGTTAGTAGAAAAAAGAGTCTCCATAGCAGAAGACTCTTTATTATTCACAATGATTATAGCGCGTCAGCATTTTCAGCTAAATAAGAAGCAACACCTTCTTTATCAGCTTTCATGCCAGATTTACCCTTATTCCAACCTGCTGGGCACACTTCTCCATGCTCTTCATGGAAGGCAAGCGCATCAACCATACGAAGAGCCTCATCAACGTTACGCCCCAAAGGAAGGTCATTAACTACTTGATGACGAACAACGCCTTCTTTGTCAATTAAGAACGTACCACGCAATGCAACACCAGCAGCCTCAATAAGCACGTCATAATCTTTTGCAATCTGCTTTGTAAGGTCTGCCACTAACGGGAATTGTATCTGGCCAATACCACCATTATTCACGTCCGTATTTTTCCAAGCAATATGTGTAAAGTGAGAATCAACACTCACGCCAATCACCTCTACTCCACGCTCTTTAAATTCTGCAATACGATTATTAAATGCAATAATCTCTGATGGACACACAAACGTAAAATCCAAAGGATAGAAAAACAACATTGCCGGCTTTCCCTTGATATAATCCCTGAAATTGAATTTTTCATTAATGGTATTATCTGCCATCACGCAATTTGCGGTAAAATCTGGGGCTTCTTTGCCAACTAATACTGCCATAGTCGTTTACTCCTAGAGAAAGAATTAAATAATGTATTGTGAACAGGTAATATGGGGGTGTTTATACCAATGTCAAGACATCTCATAAAAATCATAGCTTTTGCTTTTAAAAAGTCTTAATATAGTTATCCCTATATAAAAGGATCACTATTTTAAGACAACGAGATAAAAAATTATGATGTCAAATTCACTTAAGGTTATGGCGGTTGATGATGATGTTATCAACCTAGAAATTTTAAATAAGAACCTAAAAGATGCAGGCTTTGAATGTATTTCTTTTGAAGATGGTGATGTTGCCTGGGGTTACATGAATTCTAACCCTGAAGAAATTGACATTGTTTTACTAGATAAAATGATGCCGCGTATGAATGGTATGGAAGTACTCAAACGTATGAAGTCTCATAAAGTGCTTCGTAATGTACCTGTTATTATCCAAACCGGTGATATTGGCGTTCAAGAAACTAAACAAGGACTTGCTGCAGGAGCCTATTACTACCTAGAAAAACCTTTTGATCCAAGCGTTATGGTATCGTTAGTTCATGCTGCAGCCCGCGACCACGTTCATCACGATGATGTTCGTACTAGTATGAAACAAGAAAAGGCGGTTGCTCATTTACTGCTGGAAGGCCAATTTAAATATAAAACCATCGAGGACGCAAAGCGCCTTGCAGGGGTACTATCATACTATTCTAGCAATCCAGACGAAACTAGTGTTGCGTTATCCGAAATTCTTATTAATGCTGTTGAGCATGGTAACTTAGGAATAAATTACGAAGAGAAAAACACGTTGCTCTCAAAAAATAAGTTGGAAGAAGAAGTTCAACTACGCTACGACCTACCTGCATATAAAGATAGACGCGTGACCGTCAACTATCATCGAACCCCAGAAAGAATCACTATTACTATTGACGATGAAGGTGAAGGGTTTGAATGGGATCAGTTTATGGACTTTGATCCACTTCGTCTTACCGACCTTAACGGCAGGGGAATTGCTACGGCAAAACTAATGGGCTTAAACATATCCTACGAAAATAATGGCACCAGGGCCATTTGTTCTTATGCTGCCAAAGCAGAAGAATCCGATGATATGCCCGCTAATTAATGATATACCCATTTCTTTTCTGACTTCACGCATCGCTAATGCGGCGAGGCACTTAATCTTATAATAAGCATTCCTGGGCCATTCCTAGTCAATGACGATAGCACTCTACTGCTGACTATCCATATGTTTCTTTAAAAATGGCATTTGTGTTGCCAAAAATACCATTGTGAGCGTGATAAGGCCAAACACCTTAAAATTGACCCATGTGTCAGTATCAAACAAACGCCAAACACATTCATTGATAATTGCAACAAAAACAAAAAATAACGCCCACCTCAGGGAAAAAATTTTCCAGGCATCATCACTCATTGTAATTGAACCTGCAAACACGTATCGTAGAAGCCCTTTGCCAGCAACGTAGCCCGCGAATAATATAGCTGCAAACAGCAAATTAATGAATGTAGGCTTCATTTTAATAAATGTATCGTCGTGAAGCACAATGGTCAGTCCTCCCATAACTGCCACAAGAATAGCTGTAAAGAGCAGCATCCAGGGTACTTTCTTTTCTATGACGTAGGTTATCGCAAATGTAATTAGTGTTGTACCTATCAACAAAGCTGTCGCCACATACAAGTCACTTAACTTATAGGCCGCAAAAAATAAAATAATCGGACCTATATCGAGTACTAATTTTAGGGACTTATTAATCGCCATTATCCAAACCTTCTACGTGCTTCTAAAAAACCCAACTCAGTATATGGTGTCATTGCCATAGACTTCTTACGATATGCAAAATACGAGTCATAGACACGTTTTTCAATATCTCCCAATTCAGCTACACTTGCTATTACCTGTTTGGCCATAGTAAAGAAAGCCTTCATCACATCATCAGGGTACCGTCTTATATCAACTTTATGTTTGTTTTTTAATATATTAAACGATCTTATATTATTCGCATAATATTGAGCGGTCATGAGTTCGTTTTCTGTAGCGCACGCTACCTTAACAACTTGTTGCAGGTGTTTGGGTAAATTTTCAAAAGCCTGCTTATTTACCAATAATTCCAATGTAGGACCTCCCTCTTGGAACGCAGGACCATAATAATATTTTGAAACACGATGAAACCCTAGTGATAAATCATTCCATGGACCAACCCATTCCAGTGCATCAATCACACCTGACTGCATTGCAGTAAATAATTCTTGAGGTGGAATAACCTGAGCACTACCACCAAGCTTTGTAAATACCTCTCCTCCAAGTCCAGGAATACGCATCTTTAGGCCTTTAATATCACTTGCTGTACGCAGCTCTTTATTAAACCATCCTCCCATCTGACAACCAGTATTTCCTGCAGGGAAAGCAACTACTCCAAAAGGAGCATATAACTCGTCCCAAAGCTTTTTACCTCCACCAAAATACAGCCAACCATTTTGTTCTTGCACTGTTAGACCACCTGGTACACCACAAAAAAACGACGTTGCTTTGCTTTTATTTAGCCAATAGTAAGGAGCACTATGTCCAAGGTCAGCCGTTCCTTGCGAAACAGCATCAAAAACTTCCATGGCAGGAACCAATTCACCACCACCATAAACATCTATTTTAATGGCTCCATCCGAAAGTGATTCAATACGCTTAGCTAACCTTACTGCTCCGGTACCTAAGCCTGGAAGAACCTTCTGCCACGTCAATACCATTTTCCAATGACGTACATTTTTGGCAATCGCCGGAGATGGAAGTGCTGAGACTGCTACAGACGTTGCTCCCAAAGCTCCAAGACCTAAAATCATATCTCTGCGACTAATGTTACTCATGCCACTTTCCTACCATTAATTTAAGTCTTTATCACACGAGGCTTACGATTTTCATCAATCGCCACATAGGTAAAAATGCCTTCTGTTACTTTTATTGACTCTTCTGTGTATTGAGGCGTCGCCCAGGCTTCAACCATAATCGTGATCGAGGTTTTTCCAATACGCTCTACATGAGTATAACAACATAATGTATCACCCACTGAAACAGGCTCTAAAAAAGACATTGAGTCAATAGCAATGGTAACTGTTCGCCCACTTGCAATACGTTTGGCTAAAATATTACCCGCCACATCCATCTGTGACAATAACCACCCACCAAAGATATCTCCTGCTGGATTAGTATCTGCAGGCATAGCCAAGACACGTATGGAAAGTTCTCCTTTTGGCTTATCTGAAGTCATATACAGCCCACCCCTTGTTAAAAGTATGATAATGCAAACAAGGTATAGGTGATCCACATTATAAGTGCAAGCGGTAAACCAGAACGTATAAAATCAGAAAATTTATAATGCCCTGGACCCATCACAAGAAGGTTTGTCTGATAACCAATTGGCGTAATAAAGGAACAGTTACACGCAAAGATAACCGCAAAAATAAACATCAATGGGTTTGCATCTAACTGTTGAGCTGCACTTACTGCAATGGGAGTAAATAATACTGCACTAGCGTTGTTACTTAAAACATTTGTAATAACTGCCATTAATACAAACAACACAGACATAATTGTTACAGCAGAAGCGCCTTCCAAGAAACCTATCAACGACTTGGCAATAAATATGGCACCACCAGTTTCTTGTAATGCAGCTCCAAGGGCAAGCGACGCAGCAACTATCATTAATACCTGACTATCAATAGAACGTTTAGCTTGTCGCAAATTCAAACATCCCGTTACAATAACCGATACAGCACCAACAAAAGCTGCTACTGCAATTGGAACAATGTCGAATGCTGCAGTTCCTACCACTACCGACAAAATACCCCCTGCAACCCAAGCCTTTTTACCAGAATGAATTTCTTGAGCAGACCATTCAAGAAAGAGTATGTCTTTGCTTTCTTGTAAATTCATTACATCCTGACGCTTACCCATCACCAATAACACGTCTCCAGCTGCTAGCCTAATTTCCGATACACGAGACCGAATAACACGTGATTGACGTTGTATACCCAACACAACACAATGATGCCTATGGTGAAAACCAACTTGTTCGAGATTTCTTCCAATCATTCTAGAAGAAGGGGTCACGATTACTTCAGCCAAACTTATCCCTGACTGCACGAGGTCCCCTTCACTATCATCAGCGACCTCTAAACCTCCAGGCATATTTTGTAACAAACTACCGGGCTGTTTTTCTAATAGTTGAGTAATACCGGTACGAGTTGTTGCTACAACCACAATATCACCCGAGCGTATAGTCATATGTTCGTCAAATGGTGGAAGATAAGCATGCTCACCACGTTGAACCATCCGGATAGTAATTTCATCATAACCTTCAAGTTTTGCACTAGCGATGTGCCTACCTACAAAATCAGACGTGGCATCCACTTCCACTTGGGCAATAAACTGGCGCTCATCATCTCCACCAACCAGTGTTTTGGCTAATGATGCTCTATCTATCAGTAGATGCGGAGCAATCAGCGTAACATAAACAAACCCCACTGTTGCTAACACTAAACCTGGTATTGTAAAATCAAAAAACCCTAAAGCTGGCATCCCCATATCAACTAATGTACCTGACACCAACAAATTGGTGCTGCTTCCGACCAATGTCATCATTCCACCCAATATAGCTGCATAAGATAGGGGAATCATTATTTTACTAACTGAAATATCCAGGTGCTTTGCTAGTGCAGCCAAGATGGGAATAAATATGACAACCACAGGAGTATTATTCAGTACCGCGCTAATTCCCATAACGACAATAAGGCAAAGTACAAGCGAAACGAGCGCATTGTTCCGGGAAATACGTGCAATAATGCTGGCAACCTCATTTAACGCTCCTGTTTGCACTACCGCTTGCCCCACTACCAAAAGCCCAAGTACAGCAAGAAGCGCTGGGTTAGAAAAGCCTGCAAATATTTTAGCTACATCCATATGAACATAGCCAAATTCATCTATCAGCGGAAAAAACTCAAATAAGACCAGCAACGAAGCAAATACCATTGCGGATGTAACTTCCAAAGGTATCTTATCACTAGAATAACCAACCATAGCAAATACTATGAGCACTAGCACCGTCCACATATGGAAGGCCTCAGGCAACGCAAAATCTATCATAATGGGGTCCTGTTATCTTCTTTGGGGAGATATTAGTAACACATATCAGGTACATCTGTCCACCTTATAGCAGGTGAGATACCGTTTCTGTGACAAAGAAAGACATCAAGAAGTCTAATAAACCCATGAGCCGTTATTACACATTGGAGGTGCTCTAAATGCACGGACTCTATGCCCTAAAGATGCATCAAATATAGCAGGAGTAGATGCAGTATTCTCACATGAGCCAGCAGGTGCATAAAAACCATATGGCGTTTCTGGCATCGTACATGTTTCCATCTCAAACGTGTTTGTCTCTATATTTAAATAGCCAACAACTTGAGTAGTTGCAGGGCACGGAACTTGATCCATAATCAAGCCACTACCTTTAATACATTTAATTTCCACACGACCATGCGCACCATGTCCCCACGGCTCATCATCTGGATCGTCCCAAGAACATCCCCCTGCACCCGGCCAACGATGCTCAAAAACCGTTGCACCTTCAGCTTTATATAAACTAAGACCAGTGACAATACGTGATCCATTTAAAATAAGATTACTTTGGGATGTACCAATACTTCCAGACAACCACTGACCTAAATTTTCAATCAACTCATCATATGCCGAAACAAGCTCATTTGCTTCTGCTTCATTTTCAGTAGCCTCTGCCTCTTCGGCAGGATCCGTAATTGGGTCTAACGAAGTTAGTGCCACATGCATGGCTGCAGACCCTGCTGTATCGGGTATTGGCAATAACTCTGGGGGACTACTATTGTCGTATGATCGCAAGTAATAATCTCCACCAATTTTTGCATAAAATAAGGTATCAGCAACAGCCTCAACTGCATCAAACTCAGATAAATTAGCGTACGCAGCAACACTTAAACCACCCACCAACGGACCACCGGCAATAATTTGGGTATCTTGAATAATATCTTCCGTTAAACCAGCAATCGATGGGTCGGCAATCCAATTATCCAATTTTGCAGCCAGTTCATTATACACAGAATGTTTTCTGGCAAGGGCAAGCTCCTGGCTTGGTTTCAGATCAGATAATTTGATATATGGGTCAGCACCACTGGATTCTGGCATTTCAAACCCTTCTCCCCCGTCTGACTGTGTAACTGACGACATCCTTGGTATTGCCTCAAGCTCGCCGTCAACATTATATGAGCGTATAAAGAACTCGTCTTGGCCAGAAATATTAATCTTCCCAAAATAAATTGTTTCTGCCATTGGCGTTACCGTCACAGCATCAAAATCACCTACTGTACCATAACTACTGACATTAACCGTATATTGTGGCTGGGCTCCTCCAGGCCTTAACGGCTCATCTGGAAGTTCTGTGTATATGGAGCGAGGATGAGGACGTACCCCATCTGGCCAACAGCCAATGTAACCTTCACTAAACCGCGAGTGATAATTGACCCCTGCCGGCCCCACACTAAGCGCTCTATTGATATACCACCACCACGGAGGTGTATTGCCACCTGCTGGACCATGAATACCATTTCCACTATGACCACCTGAATATCCGTGTCGGGTTTGGTCCATAATGTAACACCCAGCATTACTATTACCAGTTTGACAATCTTCACCTTTCCATCGCCATGCCCCTGAATCATAACCTTCTGGCAAGACACCAGCATTTCCAATACCATATGAATCCACCGGCACACTAACATTATGACCTTTACCTGGATTTACTGTAATGGCATCCACATCATTACAATTAAGCGCAACGGGTGGATCGTCTGCAATTGCAAGGCACGAAGGATAACCATGCCAATTACCGCCACCTACGGATCCCCCTCCTACTACAAACTCAATTGTATCTAACGGGTCAACGTCCAACTCAAGCTGTGCATACGAACCAGAACCACCTGAAAAGTCATTACTATCTCCTCCTCCAGATGCATGGCCACGGCCACCACCGGCCCACATACGCACTTGTACTCGTCCACATGCATTTGGTACATTATAATCAAATGTAGTGGGACCATTTTCAATCGTTAAGAAATTTGAATCTGGCACTCTAAGGCACATCCCCATTTCTTTAGGGGTCAATGGACGCACTGTTTCTTTTGGTCTACAGTCCAGTGGCTCGGTTTCTCCAGTTGTTGTAGGACATGCCGGATCAATTGGATCTGTATCTAACGTATATACATCCACACCCACATGAGGCACATAATGCAAACACATCCCTTCTTCGTCTGTATAAGGACCTACTATACCTGGACATGTATCAACTATCGCTGAAGGATCTTCTGGATCAGGCGCCATTGAACAACACTCACCAGTATAGTTTTTACAATCAAGTGTTACAGGATCGCGTTCCCAACAAAACGGTGGTTGATAAATCCACTCCGCCTCTCCAGCATTAATTACCGGATTCTCTTTGTTTGGCGTTCCCTCAATAACATCCCCCGTATTAACATTGATGGCCACACCATAAGGCGGCGAATAACCACTCACACATAAATAATCTTCGTAATTGTCACATTGACTACCTGGACCTGATGTTCCGTCATCCCCTTCACATGGGCGGAATAAACAAAATTCATATTGCTGTAAATAACCACAATGTTCTGTCCAATCAGGATTTGGTACTGTTTCCTCTTTTCCATCAAATAACGCAGGATCTTCTCTAAGCTGTAAGATTCCTTCACCTGGATCAGGATACTGAATGGTTACCCTGGCACCATCAAAAGTATCTCTTTCTTGAGAAATAGTAGGCTTGGGTATACCTTGACCTTCAGGCGGACGGTCTACACAAGCAAGCATCGCTCTGTCACCATCGCTCATTTCTCTAAACACACATGTTTCCCAAGGTCGTGCAGTTGAAACTTCAGCACAAAAATTCCTTGAATCATTTGGAGCAGAAGGAACCTTACATTCTCTATATAGCGGCCTACCATCTCTCATAGTCATGTTTGACAAGTTTGGATGCAACTCAAATGATTCAAGTACTACAGCGTCCTCATGTGAACATTTTTCAAGTTCCTTAGGGTCACGAAGGCTCTCACTATTTTGACAAATTGTAATTTTAACAGCAGGATCAAAGAAAGTCGCATCTGGCGCAGATTCTATTTCAGGTGTTGGATAGTATGGCACATACCAGCAATCATTACACCACTCAGGAGGCATAGGAGGCATTGGCACATCCACGCAGCCAAGCGTTTCTATGACAACATGATTAAAATGCGAGGTAATTAATGACACCATCGCTCCCGTAAACATACCCGCAACAATACCAAAAGGACCGGCTACTACGGCCGCTGCTCCACCAATTAAAATGGCATTAGACATACTAATTGCATCTTGATTGGGAGTATGTTTATGAAAAGGACTAATGTTGTTTTCCCATAACAGGCAAATACCATCCGGAGGATCCATACCATCACACGGATCTTCATACGCACAAAGCTGAATACGAGGATCACCTTCTAGGCCAGTTCTATTACCAAAATTTTCTCTGCCCCGGTTATTATCAGGATTGTTCGGATCATAACCCGCATCATTTGGAAATTTTTCAGGAATAGGTTCTGCAAGACGTGCACATACCCGGATTAAAAAATGCCCCATCCAACTACATTCACCATGTGTTAATGTAGAAGTATGCGATCCAAACCACAGCGGATCATCGTAGGTTACTTCGATGGTAGCACGATTAAATGTAGTATCATTACCGGCTCGCACCTCTTTTGTCCTACCGGCAAAAGCAGGGGTGCTTGTTACAGTAACAAGTACATACAATACAGCTAAAACGGGCAACCACACACCAAGACCGATAGAACCGTCTTGTGTTACCCTAAGCCATCTCATAAAATCTTTGTAGCCAGTTTCCAGGGTCATCACCTTTGGTTTCTATTGCCCCCTCCATCATTTTAACACTTTCGTCACTTCCTGACAAGACTGAAAGCTCTTTAATCCCTTCTAAATCAAGAGAAGCAACCACCGCATCCCCTCCTTGCCGTAACATAAATTGTCTTTTTTGTACCGTCATAGACGTTAACATTTCAAATTCATTGGGCGATAACCCCCATATTTTTTTATATGCGACACTCGAACTATATGCTTGTACATTCGGTAAAAATATCTGAGTCGCAATACGCTCTACAATGGTATTCGTAATCTGACTTTTACTAGCATTATCGACGCTTTCGGTGGCAAATATCACAATAGCATTATTGGCGGCCAAACGATCTAACCAATCAGCCAAACCGGGAGCAAAAGTTGGGTTATTAACTAAATTCCAGGCCTCATCCAACACCACTACAGTAGGAGTTCCATCTAATGCCATTTCAATACGATGAAATAAATACGATAACACAGGGCCTAATGTCGCCTTATCCTCAATAATATGACTCATACCAAATCCATAAATCATACCATCCAGTGGCACACTATCTTGCCTCATATTATCAAACAAGTGCGCATATTTGCCACTACCCACCCAGGGAGACAAACTCTGCAACAGCCGCTCTGAATCGGGTTGCTTCTGAATAAATTCTACAACATGACGAAGTACTCGGTAGTCTTTTGTAACGGTAGCAATATAGTCAATTGACTTACTTAAAATATCACGCTCCTGATCAGAGATCTCATCCTGCTGTGAGCTAACCATTAATAGCATCCAGCGCTTTAGATAGTCGCGATTAACTTTACTGTCTTCTATATTAAGAATGTTCAATGGATTATATGCATAATCTACCGATGCTTCATCTGGCTTAATCACGCTATAATGTCCACCAATCGCATTAATAAAAACCTTAGAGGCACGTCCTTGATCAAAAAAGAAGAGTTTTCCATTATATTTTTGTGCCTCAGATACCAAGAAATTCATGATGACTGTTTTACCCGCACCAAATGGACCTATAATGGATGTATGACCTGAATGTTCGTCATGAAAATTAAAGAAATATGGTGTACCCGCATCCGTATAAAATACGGTAGTTGCTACCCCCCACTTATTTCCTTTACGTTTTCCAGCTGGGAAATTGTACAGTGAAGCTAGTCCTCCTACCCTGTTTGTATCAATGGGCCTGGATCGCGAGATATAAGAGAAATTTGCTGGTAACTGTGCCCAAAAACATTCTTCTAATCGTAAATCGCGCCGGGTAACCAATATCCCCATGTTCCGGAACACTTGCGCCGCATTTTCTAAGTCTTTATTCAATTTTTCAAGCTCATCATCAATAAACATAATGGTAAGCTGACTTTGTCCAAAATCAAGTGGCGAGCCCGTATCACCCTGCATAATTTCTTGTAGTCCACTGATCTTTGCCAACTTTTCAGCACCACTTGCCTGCAGCACATCATATTGGCGTTTAAATTGTGACTGGGCAACCGATGCATTCACAAAATCAAGTGTTTGGGTAACAATAAATTCCATGGGCAATTGTAAAAATTGATCCCATGCTGATGACGGTATTTCGTGGTACTCTTTAATGGTATAAATAGCACCAAATCGTTTACCAGCACGCCCTCGCACCTCAGTTGCGTTAAAACCAAATGCAACACGATTGCTAGCAAGATAGGTAGATAAATCTTCTACCGGAACTGGCATGGGCACATCTGCCAAGTTAAGAATCTTTCCAAAAAAGCTGGCTGGCTGAGAATATGAAATGCCTTCATGTTGTACAATGGATAATTTTCTTGCACCAAAACCACCTAAGGTTTCCAACATAGCATCAGTTACGTTATTAAGCTCTTTGCTCATGGCGTTTAGCTTCTTGCTATGATGATAATTTAATGACTTGCTAGACAACGCCATAAGAAGCCCTTGAACATCCACCATTTGTGCCGATGCCCCACTTCTAATCACAGAAATATAGACTTCATTTACGTATTTACTGCCCCAGGAGTGTCGTGCTTTCCACGCTTGATTTAGTGAATGCGAAAACTCGTTGCTATAATGCCCTCCTGGATCCAAACTTTGCTTTCTACGAATAGTGTGAATCCACAAAGCATAATGTTCATCAGGAATATGGTTTTTTATTGCCTCACGGACAACCGATCGTAATCCTGTTTTTTCAGCACCAATGACTTCTCCTGAAAAACCGGTAATTTTGATGGTTTGAACCAACTCACCATTTTTAGTTAGAATGGTCTCTTTATCAAAGTGACATGCATAAGGAATAAAGTCAGGAACAGGGGACTCCAACATCACATCAGATGTTGGTTCATTAAACTTTTTCAGCGCATCGAATACCTTACCAAGCATAGAGCTCATTAACTCGCTGATTAAAAAAAGAAACACGCCAACTTGGTAACCTCTAAGCCAGCCTCAGTCAAACCTCTTACCGCACGTCCAACTAATAGTTTTATACTAAGGTGTATAGCGATAAATAACCAGGAAAAAAATGCAGAACAGCATTTATTAAAAAATGCAGTTACACCTAGCGTCCGCTTATTACGTTAATGAAATAGGGTAACGTCATTTTTAGAAAATACCATCAAAGGACTATTTGATAACGTATACCTCTGGCTGCACCCGATAAATGCTTTAATACTCCCATTGCTAACAAACTTTGCAGATCTCTCGTGGCTGTCGCTTTTGAGCAACCCGTAATAGAGATATATTTTTTGGCATTGATACCACCTTCGAAACCTTTTGGCCCTTCATCCAACATTCGTCTAATGACTTTATTCTGCCTTACGTTTAAAGATGATCCATAAGTGTCGTAAAAATTCGCTTTCTTTATAACAAACTCTGTCCACTCTTCAGTTTGTTCAAATGCTAGTAACACAACATCTACAAAATAGGTAATCCATTGGGTCATATCCAATGTCTTTTGCGCTTGTTCTAATTGGGCATAATACATTTTTTTCTTGGATTCTATGGCCTTGGACAATGATATTGGAAAAAATGAATTTGAATGATAAATTAATATTTTTTCCGACAATGCTCTGCCAATACGACCATTTCCATCTTCAAAGGGATGAGCGTATATCTGTTCTACTAATATACTCACCTTCAATTTCAGATGTCTTAACCGCTTCCACCACCATAATCTCTAGCACTGATTCTAAGTGCAACTCTTTTGACAACGAAGACAAACGCCCCTCATATCTTCCCAAATATTGAGCACACAAAAGTAATTTTTCCTCTAAACCCGAAAGTTCATAGGTAAAATGAGGCCAGTCTTTTAGCTTCCAGTGGTAGGTCATGCGCCGATTACACCATCAAATCGGCTCAAAAAATAGGAAAAAATGAGCCGATTATGCCGCTAAATCGGCTCATTCATGAGCTACTCATAAATAAAGTTGCTCACAATTTCGTCTGTGATTGGTATATACACCATGCTTTTTTAAGAGAATATTGAAAACTAAGAGTCACCCATCACGTTTTCTAATGTCCCTATAAAGCTACTTTCTTGGTCAGCCGTAAAAATCTCTACACGACTTGGATTGTCCGCTGTAAGACGATCACCTTCGGATAAAGTCACAAACATAACATCACCAGTTAGCAGTTCTTGCTTGGTGATATTATCACCTTGAGTCAGTGTAACCACCACCTCTTCTTTGGCACTTAATACCAATGCCTTGCCAATCAATTCCTGAAGTGGGTTTACTTGCTTCACTGCAACAGATTCAATCACCGGATGATATCTGGGGGTTAATACATTAGATTGATGTGTCATATGCCACCCAATGGCAACAGCTATCAATAACGATAAACTCAACACAAGCACCAATCGATCAGGAATCATTGCATAAAATTGATCAGCACCTGATCCAGCAAAACTTCCATGTTGAACTGATTTAACATGATGCTGAGGTAGTTTAAGCTCATGCTGAGACAACTTGAACTGCGCAGCAAGTTCATTACCGTCCAAACCTAACCAGTTAGCATAAGATTTAATGTAACCCGATAAATAAACCCTACCAGCAATACCTTCGGTATCACCAGATTCAATTGCCTCAAGATATTCAGGCTTAATATTAAGCGCAGACGCAGCATCAGCAATAGCTTTTTGTTGTTTTTTGCGCGCAGCACACAATACCTCGCTGTAATCAGCATTCGTCATTAGATTTTACCCCTTGTTACGAAACATTACATAAAACCGCAAATACAAAGTAAATCAGAAATATTTTCAGAAAAACATATAAAAATCTATCAGAATCTCGCGTAGCATAACGGGCGCATACGTTACGCCACCATAAAATAACCTATACTCTCTCCAACACTGTGTAAATAGCTGTTTACAATTTTACTCACATTTCTATAATCTTGGGGATGGGTTTTGCAATGTTAGAGCTCAATCCAACATTAGTATGATGTTTTATTTGTTGTCCAGTAATATTCACCCGCGTAACACTTCCCATGCAGCTACAAATAAAAAAGCCCTCTATCTCGCGCGATTATTTTTTATTCGCTAGCTTTACAGTAGCTGGATTACTGCTTTTAGCAACCATTGTAGCATGGTTCATATGCCAATCAATTGACGAACAACATCAGCACCGACTTAGCAACGATACCAAACAAATAGAGCGCGTCATTGCAGAAACATTTGATTTTACCAATCGTATTCTCGTATATATGGGAGATCAAATTGCAAACCGCGGCCCTGATGACCTTGAGTTTATTTATCAGCTTTTTAAGAGCACCTCTCAAGAAAATCGAATGCAGCAAACAAACACTACTTTCTCATGGTCTCTTTTTGATTGGATCTCTGCTGACAACATGCAAATGGTTAATAGCAAAGAAGGAATTATAACCCCTCCTGTGGATGTATCTCACCAACAATACACGTTCGAAAGTAGAATTCATCCATGGATATTAAACGTTTCCAAACCAGATGTTGGAAAAACTAATGGCGAATGGGTCATACCATCGGGCACCGGAATCGTTGATGCTAACAATGATTTTTTAGGCATTATCGCAGTAAAGTTCAATATTGAAAAATTACAACAACGCATCTCTCATATCATGGGATCTTCTAATGTCAGCTATATTGTCCTAGATCAGCATCAACGCATTATTCTTCAGTCGATTGACAATAACACGGACCCTGAGAGCAACCATTTCAAAAAAATTCCAGACACTACAAAAGATTTTCTCAATCAGGATTTTACTAGCGTAGGAATACTCCCCGATCCAATACGAAGTTTTAAAAATAATATTACTTATACGCACGCCTACAATATGCCAGCATACCCTTATACTATCCTGACTGGCTATAGCGATACTTACCTTGCAAGAGAGTACAGCACCTTTCTGACACCTCGTATTCTTGAAATTATTATTCTGGGCATTTTCTTTTTGGTATTAATGTATTTATTTCGCCTTTATATGATTAAACCCCTTGCTATGCTTTCTGAAGTAGCGGAGAAGGTTAATAATGGCGAAAAAATTACACAAGTACCCAGAACTCCATCTTACGAAACATCGGTTCTAGCGCATCAGCTCATTGAACTTCAACGCAAGATGAATAAAATTCAGCGCATTGACCACAAACTAACCATTGCCAAAGAAACAGCCGAAAAAGCAAGCCGTGCAAAATCAGAATTTCTGGCTAGTATTAGCCATGAATTGCGTACACCTCTTAACGCGGTTATTGGCTACTCCGAAATGATGAAGCGTGAAATATTGGGTCCCGTTTCTAATGAACATTACAAAGAATATGTTAATGACATATACAAGTCCGGTAATCATTTATTGTCTTTGATTAACGACATTTTAGATGTTACTAAAACCGAATCAGACGCTGGTATTGACCTTAATCACTCAAATGTTGATATGGAGCATGTATTAAATAAAGCTTTAAGTACATTATCCGAACTAGCCAATGAGAAGAAGATCCCTATTTACACCACCATAGAAGAGAATATTCCTCAACTTCGAGGAGATGGGCATCGCCTAGAACAGATTTGCTTACATCTAATTAATAATGCCATTAAATTCTCTGCACCAAACCACCCTGTTCATGTTCATTTAAAAACATCGGGCCACCAACTCACGTTAAGTGTACAAGATAACGGCATTGGGATGAAAAAAGAGGACATCCCGAAAGCTACTGAGAAATTCACTCAGCTTGATAGCTCGCTTGCCCGCAAAGAAGAAGGAATTGGCCTAGGTTTATGGCTCATCAAAACATATGTCACCGCCCACGAAGCCACCCTTGATATTCAAAGCAAAGCTGGTAAAGGAACTGCCGTAACCATTACCTTTCCTGCAAAAAGAACTATTTTTGGAAATGTTACCGAAAAAAAAAATTCATCTGATGGCAGCTCACTAACCGCAATTCGTGGTAAGCGCCACGTTACAATGGCCTCCTAACACCACCAGAATCAGGAAATTTAGTGGGATCACAATTTCCATTAAAAATCCTTTTTAAATACCCATACATATTTGGCTTGCACTCGGGATTTTTTACTTCAGTGGAAGGCAATTTGTTGGGTAATATGTTATCTGGATACATCTGAGTGGCAGCAACATCTAATGCAACAGCGGGAGATTCTGTACCTCCGGTTCCACCCCAACCAGTAGAAATAGCCAACATAGGATTATTATCTTTATCATCATGCATTGCATATGTAGTTTTGACACTGTTAGTAGCATTTACACTACGAGAACATGATCTAGCCTGAACGATTGTATAATCGAAATCTTTAAGAACATGCCCCCCAGCTATATTTAAAATATATTCCAGATGTTGAACAGCAGCCCCTCTTGGCTCTTTTCCTTGCCCATCTGTGATGAGCCCGCCACCGGTAACTTTGAGTAATGAATAATGTTTACCATCTGATTCAGTTGTACCAATAACCGTAAAATGACACCCACCCATATTAGCCGATGTCTTAAGGGAAACTCCCTCAACCAACACCACCAGTGACCAACCAACTCCATTCACAGTTGGTTCAACCTCTACAATATCATTTTCAGCTTTAAATTTTGTATTTGCACCTAATGTTAAATACACTCTTGGTGAGGCAGCGTATTCCCCACTAGCGTATTTTATGCCAACAAATTCCTTACCCGGAACACGAATAACATCTTCAATCATCTGATGCTTAATTTGACCACCATTATCAGCAATAATCTCGGCTAACCTTGTATATATTCTTGGGTCAATAATACAATCCCCTTCAATCAGCCAAACCGAACCTTTTTGTTCTAGTCGGAACAAACCGGAATAGATGTCATAAATATCAACAACAGCCGGTGGCCACCACCTCACTGGAGCCTCAGCCCTTTTATCTGGTGCACCAGGAGAATACATCCAATCTTTCAGCCTTTGAAAGCGTGACGGCCTGGCTTTTCGACATGATTCTTGCACTTCTTTGAGTTTATCAATGAAATCACGCTCATTGGTATGATATTGGTGGTATATCCGGTCAAACATCACACTAGGCTCTTTAGAGCATTGAACATTTAACTTTTTTAACAACCTCTCAAAAATATCATCTGCATAATCTTGATGGTCAGTCCTAATAACATCAATGAACTCTCTTAACCTTTCTTCAAATGAACCTTTGAAATTATATCCATACGATGCAATATCCTGTTTTGTCAATCGCCTGAAATCAATACCATGTTTTTGAAAAACTCTTCTATCTATTAGTGTTTGTTCAGATTCTGGGCGACCATATGCAACATTAATAACACCTTCACCCTGCAAAAATGGGGGTACTTTTAATTTTTCTGCCAACGTTGTAGCAACTCGCTTTGCTTTTAACGCATAAGGGATTTTTTTGTCT
>CALCTU010000122.1 GCA_937907045.1 uncultured Alphaproteobacteria bacterium | reverse complement strand
CAAGATAATAGTTATATTGCATATAGTCAGGCATTAAACACTGTTAGAAATGCCTATGAAGCATTCAGCCCCACCATGGCTAAGCTGATGGATCAATTTAAAGATGGCTATATTGATGCCCATGTCGTTGACGGAAAAGACTCAGGCGCATTTTCTCACCCTACGGTTCCTAGTGTCCATCCCTATATTATGCTTAACTACCAAGGCAAAACAAGAGATGTCATGACACTGGCACATGAGCTTGGTCACGGTATTCATCAAATCTTAGCAGCGGACCAAGGCCACCTCATGAGTCAAACCCCTCTAACACTAGCAGAAACTGCATCAGTGTTTGGTGAACAATTGACATTCAGAGGCATGCTTGATCAAACTAAGGATCCAAAAACCCGCAAGATGATGATTGCCTCTAAAGTTGAAGACATGATCAATACAGTTATTCGTCAAACTGCTTTTTGTGATTTTGAATGGCAAGTTCATACTAAAAGACAGCAAGGTGAGTTATCCTGTAGTGATATTTGTGACATTTGGATGGATGTTCAATCCAACTCACTTGGTCCTGCCTTTAATTTTGACGACAGCTATCGTTATTATTGGATGTACATCCCTCATTTTATTCATACTCCTTTTTATGTTTATGCCTATGCTTTTGGTGATTGTTTGGTAAATAGTTTGTACCAAGTATATCTTGAAGGACTAGATGGATTTCATGAAAAATACTTATCTATGCTTAAAGCAGGAGGCACCCTTGGCCACAAGGAACTGTTAGCGCCTTTCGGCTTAGATGCTAGCAAGGGCGATTTTTGGCAAAAGGGCTTAGATGTCATTATTGGATTTATTGATGAGCTTCAATCCTCATAAATAATGACATGAGTATATTGTTGTTCATTTTTATCTTCATGCTTTCTTCATCTGTATTGTTATATAATCCCTATAATAACAACTATTAGTTATTAGTTTACCATTTATTAACTATTATTATATATACTTAAAGTTGATATATGCGTTATTATGAAACAGTACAGGGAGTGAACAATACGATGAAAAAAGTAACCAGAATTGCATGCTATTGCTTACTAACCATTGGCTTATTGGCCACACATAGCGCTAACGCAAGTCAAGATGTTGCCATTGACTTTGTAAAGAACATCACAAACGGGGCTGTTGCTATCATTGCCAAAGATTTACCCGATAGCGACAAACGTAAACAACTGACTGCTTTATTAGAGCAGTCAGTTGACACTCAATGGATTGCCAAATTTTCTATGGGACAACATTGGCACCAATTAAGCACCCTAGAACAAGATAATTATGTAGAAACATTTAAGCACTACCTCATTGGTCGCTATGTACCACGATTTGAAGATTTCCATGATGCCTATTATGATATTAAAGGGGCCGAACTAGAGTCAGACAATAGTTACGTAGTTCATGCACAAATTTCTACCAAGACCAACGAAACAATTGATGTGGCATTTAAAATTCACACTCACAACAACAAAGATTACAAACTTTATGATGTTGTCGCAAAGGGCGTGAGCCTACTGCATACACAGCGATCTGAATTTGCATCCGTTTTAGCCCGCAAGGGACCAAAGTTTCTTATTAAAAAATTAGAGAAACGTACCAAGGTTGCTACTAAGTAAAGATTGTTGTTTTTGACGCATTGTTCTTGCATCCAATTTCATTTACACCTAATATCCTTAATTGAAATTATACCATAAATTTCAATTAAGGATATTGTGATTGGCTATGAAGGTTGGTGTTGTTAAGGAAAAAAATAGCTTAGAAACGCGCGTAGCAATTAGTCCTGTTACAGCAAAACAGCTAGCCGACTTAGGATTGCAGGTTACGATGCAGTCAAAAGCGGGTGAAAAATCATCATTTACCGATGAAATGTACAATCAAGCTGGCGTTACCTTGATAGACGACGCAGCAAAGATACTGAAATCCTCCGATATTATTCTTAAAGTAGGCGCACCAACGGTGGCTGAAATTGGACAAATGAAAAAAGGTGCTGTGGTTATTGGCATGCTTGCCACCACAAAGAACCCTGAAAACTCTGTCAAAAAATACGCTAGCAGCAAAGTATCTGCCATTGCCATGGAGTTAATTCCTCGTATTTCTAGGGCACAGAATATGGATGTTCTTTCTTCTCAAAGCAACCTTGCCGGTTATAAAGCCGTTATCGATGGTGTGGCAGCCTATGGCAAGGTTATACCAATGATGGTGACCGCAGCTGGCACCATTAAACCAGCCAAAATTCTTATTCTGGGCGCTGGCGTTGCTGGCCTGCAAGCCATCGCTACCGCAAAAAGACTTGGAGCTATAGTGTCTGTATTTGACGTCAGACCTGAGGTTGAAGAACAAGTAAATAGTCTGGGTGCCAACTTTATAAAAGTAATGGATGTCGAACAAGAATCGGCTCAAGGAGCGGGTGGATATGCAAAAGAAATGTCCGCAGAATACAAAAAAAAGCAAAGCGCATTAATTGCCGAACATGTTAAGCTTAATGATATTATAGTAACAACCGCACTTATTCCTGGAAAACCAGCACCAACCCTTATCACCGACAAAATGCTCAAATCAATGAAGGCCAACTCGATTATTGTTGATTTAGCGGCAGCAAATGGCGGTAACTGCTCAGGCACACAAGTAAATAAAGTAGTTGTAAAACACGGAACTACTATCATTGGTCATGAAAATTTAGCCTGCAGCCTAGCTTCTGATGCATCGATGCTTTATGCACAAAATTTATTCCACCTCACCAAATCCATCATTAACACAAAGCTTAAACGGGTAAAAATTAATTTTGAAGATGAAATTATTCAAGCATCTTTGTTAACCCATGATGGAAAAATTGTTCATCCGCTTTTCAAAAAAGATAAACAAGGATAATGCGCCATGAGCGATGTTGACAAACTCATTGTTGAAGCAAGCAAACTAGCCGATCAAGCCGCTCAGCTATCTGATAACGCTGTGGATTTAAGTCAGCGCCTTATCAACACACCATTTATTAAACAGCAAACCATTGTAGAGGGAGTTGACCCTTTTATCTTTGCTATAACGGTGTTTATTCTTGCCTGTTTTGTAGGATATTACGTTGTTTGGAAGGTAACTCCTGCTTTGCATACACCACTTATGTCCGTAACTAATGCAGTATCAAGTATTGTGATTGTGGGAGCCATGCTTGCTACCGCTTCTACCGTACAACTATCTTCTACACTTGGGTTGGTAGCTATTTTGCTTGTCAGCATTAATATTTTTGGCGGCTTTATTGTTACGCAACGCATGCTACACATGTTTAAAAAGAAAAGGTGACAAAGACAATGGCACTCGTTACGCTAACTCCCAACATCACTGCCCTGCTCTATTTATTCAGCGCTGTATGCTTTATTCTTGCGATTAAGGGACTCGCCTCTCCGACTTCTGCGCGCACCGGTAATATACTTGGTATTATTGGCATGATTGTCGCCATAACCACTACATTCCTAGGAAATGCCATTGCACAGCCATACTATGTACTTGCTTGCATTGGAATTGGTGGAATTATCGGCACTATTATTGCCCTGAAGGTAAAAATGACAGCCATGCCTCAACTGGTTGCAGGTTTCCATTCATTGGTTGGACTTGCCGCTGTACTCATTGCCGTAGCTGCATTTTTCTCTCCTGAAAGCTTTGACATTGGCACCACAGATAATATTAGCAAGTCCAGCCTTATTGAACTTAGCTTAGGCGCAATTATTGGCGCCATTACGTTTTCGGGCTCAATCATTGCCTTTTTAAAACTCCAAGGAACATTAGGCGGAGCACCTTTACGCTTTATAGGCCAGCATCTATTTAATCTATTAGTAGCCATTGGCATAAGCTACACCGCTTTTACGCTCTACCACACCAGTGATCCTCTTATGTTTTGGATTATGATTGGATTATCATTTTTTATTGGTTTTTTGCTTATCCTACCGATTGGCGGCGCCGACATGCCCGTTGTCATTTCGATGCTTAATTCCTATTCTGGTTGGGCAGCGGCAGGTATTGGTTTCACACTCAATAATAGCTTACTTATTATTACCGGTGCGCTGGTAGGAGCAAGCGGGGCTATCTTGAGCTATGTTATGTGCAAGGCCATGAACCGTTCTATTTTTAATGTTATTTTTGGTGGCCTAGGCGAACCCAAAGATGACACACTCGAACTAACTCACATCAGCGAACAACCCGTCAACCAAGGAAATGCCGATGATGCAGCCTTTATGATGTCTGGTGAACGCTCAATTATTATTATACCCGGATATGGCATGGCAGTAGCACAAGCACAACACGCCCTGAAAGAAATGGCCGACTTATTATTACAAAAAGATATTCAAGTACGCTATGCCATTCACCCTGTAGCAGGTAGAATGCCAGGCCACATGAATGTGTTACTTGCAGAAGCAAACGTACCGTACGAACAAGTACTTGAATTAGATGAAATTAACCGAGATTTTTCTTCCACAGATATTGCCTTTATTATTGGCGCTAACGACATTACCAACCCTGCGGCAAAAACCAATAAGAGCTCACCCATTTATGGCATGCCAGTATTTAATGTACGTGACGCAGGCCACGTTTTATTTGTTAAACGCTCATTATCTTCTGGCTATGCCGGTGTAGAAAACGAGCTTTTTTATGATGACAATACAGTAATGCTTTTTGGTGACGCGAAACAAATGTGCGAACAGATTGTTAAAGCGCTAGAGGCAATGTAAAACCTTCCTAGCAAGGTTATCACTACTCGTCTGAATTTTCATCCACCGTTAGTTGCTCCTGATGTATTTTCCCTAGTCTGTAATTAAGACGATTCCTGGCATGGTTAATCATGAATTGTCGTGAATATGACTTAGGCAATGATACTGATATTTCTGTAAGGGTTGCAGGATCCATCGCGCTGATTTTAACCAGCTCTCCTATAACCCTAAACTCATAAATATAATAATCCTCTGTCGACATAGAAAATATTTATATCAGAAAGACTAACTAACGACAATAGGCTGATGTTATAGCTGCGCTAGTTTGCATGCCCAATTAGCATGCAATAAACACCAAGCCATCAAAGGACGTACTAAAACTTTTGCAAAAAAATGATTCTCTTAAAAAATGCGTCCAAACACTCTGCCACTATTTAAACAGCAGCAGCTTCGGCTTGAGGCGTATATTGCATCATGCGCCATGCATCAGACTGCTCAAAGAATTTGCGCAATAATTTATTATTCAGAGCATGGCCAGATTTAAATCCTTTAAGAGAGCCCTTAAAATAAGCACCCGCAAGGTAAATATCACCAATGCAATCTAAAATTTTATGACGTACAAATTCATCACGGTATCTAAGATCTTCTTTATTTAGAATTCCTTCTTTACCAACCACGATAGCATTATCAAGCGAACCGCCTTGTGCAAGCCCTTGTGAACGAAGATAATCAACTTCATGCTCAAATCCAAATGTACGAGCACGGCATAGATCGCTTTTAAACGAAACCTGACGAGTATCAAAAGTACCAGCCTGTTTTGCAATCACGTTATCGCCGAAGTCAATCTCAAGATCTACAGTAAAACCTTCTGCAGGAGCAATAGTAATATGACCACCATTGTCACCACCCTCAGAAACAGTTACCTCTTTAAGAACTTCTACTACTTTACGCGTCTTATCTTGTGCTTCAACACCAGCACACTCTATCAAGAAAACAAAAGGCTCAGAACTTCCATCCATAATTGGTACTTCAGGACCATCAACCTCAATGATACAATTATCAACGCCACAACCCCACAATGCAGCCATTAAATGCTCAATAGTAGCAACACTAATACCATCATCATTTGTTATAGTTGTACCAAGCATAGTACCTTCTACATTGAGGTAAAATGCTGGAACCATATTATCTTTGTCTGTAACATCGTTACGTTTAAACACAATGCCTGTATCTGTAGGGGCAGGATTAAGCGTAAGGGTAACATCCTCACCAGAATGCAAACCTACACCAAAACAGCTAACTTTATTTTTAATGGTTTTTTGATAGCTAAACATCAATTGTACCGTATTTTAAATGTTACATTTATACAACGGTCAATCTATATAATCTTGCATGCAAAGACAAATCACGTTTTGTTACCAAATGTTACATAAATGCAACTATTTCACCAAATCCACCCCCATAGACAGGCCAACATACGCTAATATGGTAACATATACACCAAACGCAACTCCTCCCATGCCAACAATCATACCTGCAATTACCATTACACCATCTTTACTTAGCAACCCCAAGGACATAAGGGCAATACCAATAGCAGGTACCATATTGGTGGCCGGCAGTGGATTAGCAATTGAAATAGCACATATCAGACAAAATAATCCAACTATTTTCTCTCCTTTTTTAGAGTCTGTAAAACTAAACCGTTGCTTGAGCAGTCTTTCAATTTTCTTGAGATAAGGAGATGTTTTTACTACCACCATGGCAAGGGTAGTGCGTTTCATTTTTTTGCTACCTAACCACGTTGGAAGCCATGGAGAACTCCGACCAATTAGCATTTGCACCGACAAAAACGCCAACGGTATTGCCAATATAGCTGTCATACCTGGAGGAATAGCAGGGAACGTCATCGGCAAAGAAAAAATAAGCATCAAAAAACCAAAACCTCGCTCATGCAAGGCTTCTTTGAGTTGAGCTAAGGTAATCGTGTCTTCACGGTGTTCATTTACAACATCATGCAGCACATCAGAAGCTGCCCTATGCTCATTGTTCATAGGCTATGCATTTTTTTGGTCAGTTGACTGCTCATCTTGCTGGTCACGATCAGCAACAACGTTGTCAGTCTGGGATTGAGATTTTGCTCCATCAGTCCCCGATAAACCATCACGAAGATTCTTAACTCCTTTACCAACATCCCCCATAACCTTGGGAAGCTTACCTGCACCAAACAAAATAAACACAATAACCAAGATTAATACTAACTGCCAAGGACCAACCATATAGAAACACCAAAAAAGAGGTTAAGACTGACAATGCATCACACGCTCAAGATTCAGAAAGACAGTATCTCCAACAGATGGTATATCACCACCACATACTGCTTGCACCCTCATGGCTTGCTGCATCACATCGGACGACAAATATAACAGACTAGTTTTACCCTGAAAAGTACAATTATCCACTAAACATGCCATATAACCGGATTTTTCGTCCTTCGTGACATTAATATCTTCGTCCCGTACTATTAAAATACCTTCCTCAGGCATATGATGACCAAAGAATGCTGCAATTTCTTTATTGAGAATCTGCACAGGACCAAAAAATTTAGCAACAAATATTGTTTCAGGGCGCTCGAACAACTGCTGGGATGTACCCTGCTGTATGATGGCACCATCATCCATTACAATAATATGATCAGCCATAGCCAACGCGTCTTCACAATCATGCGTTACCATAAGAGCAGTTATTTTTTCCTGCTTAAGGAGCGTCAACATTTCTGTACGCAATTGCTGCCTAAGAGTTATATCCAGATTAGCGAAAGGCTCATCCAACAAGATAACATCCGCCCCATAGGCAATGGCTCTTAATAATGCAACCAACTGCTGCTGCCCAACTGATAGTTCATGTGGCCATGACTGCCTATAATCTTGCAATCCAACGCGTGCAAGCAATGCTTCTTGCTCAGAGGTCGTTAAGGTATTATTTGCAAAACGCAAATTTTGTCCCACCGTCATATGACCAAAAAGTGATGGTGTTTGAAATACCATACCTACCTTTCTTTGTTGGACATTCAGTGAGGTAACATCCTCGTTCCTCAAATACACAGAACCAACATTTGGCACTTCAAACCCTGCAATCGTATTTAAGAGTGTTGACTTACCAGAACCAGATTCACCCACCACGCATACTAACTGACCTTTACTTACCTCAAAGGACACATCATTTAATATATAATCATTACTTATATTCTTAACTTTTATCATGATGTTAACTGCTTTAATTTTTGTTGGCTAATCATAATCAGGCATGCGGCCATCGCAATCATTATCAGCATAGGTATGGCTGCATCATAGATGCGCTCATCACTTGCTAGCATAAAACTATATGTAGCCAATGTTTCAGTATTAAATGGTCGAATAATATAGGTTACCGGCAGCTCTTTAATAACTTCAATAGCAACAAACATTGCACCAACCATAAACCAAGGCAACAACTGAGGAATATGAATTTTTAACGCAGTCCTCAACGATGTTGAGCCAAGGGTTGCCGCAGCATAATCTGCCGATATCGGTATAAGTGACAAACCGCCATCGGTTGCTGATTTGGCAAATATCATAAACCGAATCAGATACGCCAAAATTAATCCACCCAATGAACCACTTAGTATCACAGTCTGACTATATTCTTGCACATATAAAATTCCAACCGCAACAACCACACCCGGCACCGCATAACCTAAACTACTTAACATTAATATTCGCATAGGTTGGTAGCGACACACCCAACTATATAACCACGCAATGGCCACTGCCAAGATCGCGGTTATCACCGAAAGCATAATTGTATGCCACATCGCCAACAAGACATCTTGCAATGTAGGCAAACTATATGCCTTGGCAGCCCAAATAATCATTTGCACCAATGGTATAGCAAAACCTATTATCACTGGAAGCACACAACAAACCACTAATATCCATCTGTATAGCTTGTGTACATAAATTACTGCATCAAAAGATGAAAGCGCCTGTATCGATTGTTCAGTTTTATTACGATACAATTGTTCGATAATAAAAATAACCGCAACTATAATAAACAATGTTGCCGCTAGTTTCATTGCAATCAAGCGTTGATCAAATTCAAACCACATACGGTAAATACCGGTAGTAAAACCATCAACAGCTAGTAAATTAAGCACTCCAAAATCTGCTATCACCTCCATTGCCACTAAACCACCGCCAGCTACTAACGCAGGCCTCACCACTGGTAATAATGCTTTTATAATCTCCAAATGTGTCTTACCCAAACTTAGCGAGATATTTACCAAATTATGTTTACTGGAAAGAAAGCGCCAACATAACAAATAAACATAAGGATAGAGCGTAAACGTAAAAACAAAAACAGCCCCACCCACCGAGCGTATCGCAATATACGGATTAAACTCAAACTGCCATGCATAAACTGATGCCACCATATATGGAGCAATTGCCAACGGAAGAAGCAACAGAATATGCAACAAACGCTTATAAGGTAGATCATAAAATGTTATAATGTAAGCGCATCCTGCACCAACAAAAAGGGTTCCTATAACCGCTCCTAGAAGAAGCATAATTGTATTCATAAGATACCCGGGCATAACACCCGTGAGTATTTTAAAACTAATATGATCAATTGGCTCAAACAAACTGGTTAACACCATCACCAATGGCGCCAACAACACACATGCAACAATAAAAGCAAGAATTCTTGCAAGGCGCATTACCGCCATCCTTCCTCAAGAGCCATGGTTGATGCAGACTGCAAATATACAGGCAGTTTTTTTAAAGCTTCAACATCTTGCTTGAAATTTGCCCAATTGGCAACAATATCTGACAGCTTAGCCTGATCATGCACTGGAAATTCGTGATTTACTTGTGCATATATTGCCTGTGCTTGCGGTGAAGTTAAGAACTCCAAGAGCTTGAGAGCATTTATCCGATGGGCTGATGTTTTTACTACCCCAGCACCCGATATATTCACATGCGCTCCTGTTGCCTGCTGATTCGGAAATATAACTTCTATAGCATCTGCTACTGCTTTATCTTCGGGGTTTGACGAGTCCATCAACCGGGCAATGTAATAGCTATTTACAACAGCTACATCCCCTACTCCCGCCGCAATAGCGCGTAACTGATCAGTATCGCCACCCTGGGGTGTACGCGCAAAGTTATTAACCAAGCTTTTAACAAACGTACGTGCCTCGTCCATTCCATATTGCGCTATAAGTGAGGCAATCAACGACTGATTATACACATTTTGAGATGACCGAATCAGTATTTTACCTTGATATTCTGGCTTTGCTAGATCCATGTATGTTGTTGGCCATTGGCTTTTGGGAAGTCTTTCTTTTGATACCACAATCACTCGCGCACGCTTACTAAGAGCCAGCCAATAATCTTGTTCATCTCGCCATGCAGGAGCAACTTGCTCTTTGATGACCGGCGTGCTAATTCGAGCAAGCAATCCCTTTTGTTTTGCAAGCTCCAAATTAGCAATATCAGAAGTTAAAAATACATCCGCAGGAGAACTTTGTCCTTCACTTTGAATTCGGGAAATAAGTACCGGTGCCTTATCAATAATGACATTAACCTTTACCTTTGTTTCTTTGGTAAACTGGTCAAATAACTGCCTTGTTAGAATATCCTTACGTGAGGAATACACATTCACCTGCTCAGGCGAAATAGCATTTCTACCCTCATATTTATAGTAAGCTAACAATGCCACCATTAAGACAAGAATTGAGATTGGATACCAATTATTTTTGAAAAACACGCGCAACATTCCTTACTTATTTATTGAGAATGATTATCGTATTCAATTTTATTGATTAGCGCAACACAAAACCAGGCTTCAATCTGGCCAATAAAAAGCTTAAAAAATTACGCAGCCGGAGATGCTTTTGCTTTTGCAGCCATAATTTGTTTAACCATTTCAGGATCAAATTGAGTAGCTGGCTTATCCCCAGATCCAAGCTCTTTTTTCAAATTTTTTAAATAATCCTTGTTCACGCGTTGACCACTTGCTTGTGCATCTTTAGTTTCTTCTTTTAAACGCTCATATTCAGCTCTTTTATCTTCATCTGGAACAAGCGTGGTTGGTATTGTTTCAGGATCTTCTTTTTTACGCAATCGGTTATGAGCCAATGCTAGCATTACAATAGCAACAATTGGTGCAAAAATTACAATTGCAGCTCCTCCAGCAGTAAGCCCTGCAGACTGATCCATTCGCTTAGTTGAATATACTAAATCATGCGAATCGCGCTTAGGAACACGCTTAGTTGCATTTCCATATTTCAAAAAATGATACTGATCTAATAACTCAAATTCTTTTGCTTTTATTTCTTCTTTTAAGGCTTTCTTTTCCTGTGCACTAAGAGGATGTTGCGCATCACCCTGCCCTTTATCTTTTGCATGACCTTCTTTTTTATGGTCATGTTTATCTTTTTTGACTTCTGGCTTACCTTCTGCTTTTGCATTTATTGCAAGCGGTGCGTGTGGGGGCCGTCCTTTCTTCTTCTCAGGTTTATTACCCGGCTTTATTTTTGGGCCCTCAACCACCACTTCTTTTCTTGGTTCTGTAGCAGCAGGAGCTGGAACAGTGCTTCTTTTTGGAGCAGGCATTGTAGCAGCAGAAGTCGAATGTTTAGGTCTTTCAGGAGAAATACTGTGCCCAGCAACACTAGGCTGAGCATTTCTTTGTCTTGGTACTGGCCGCCTATTTTTATAGTCACCGCGACTTAAATGTTCCACGGCCTCGTTAACTGCATGAACTACCTTAGCTGCACAACCAGAAATATCTTCCTTAACGTATCTATCACCATCTCCACCAATATGCCTACCACCTGTAACATTTAAAAATACATCTCTAATGTCGCCAGTAATAGCGCTTAACCGACCGTATGCGTGTCGATATGCCTCATGAATTTCATGCGACTCATACTTATCTATATTATTGATCTGATTTAGAAGTGCAATCATTAGTGAGGCATGAACACCGCATGATACACCATCTTTTTGAACGGGATTATTGCTTGATAAGTCAATTACTCTTAGGCCATCAACACCTTCAAAGTGGCGAAAAAGATTCTTGCGTGTATTATTACTTATTTGAGCACTATTTGAATTATACATATAGAGACGCCTTGATGCCGCGTCATAATACGCACAAACAAAATGCACACCATTTTCGTTAATCTCTACAGCAATATTATTTCCACCTCTTATACCTTTTGCAATATTTTTACTGTCTGTTCCATGTCGTGAATCTAGTGTTGCAAACTCAAGGTTATGATCAGTACGGGCATTACCAATATTATGAAGGCGCTCATAAAAACACTTAGCACCACCTTGTCCCATTAAACCTCTAGCAATGTCAGCACTTCCACCTTGCTGGGCAAATCTATTGACTGTTTCAGGGTCATGGTTTCTGAAAATAGTGTCAATCTTGCCCCTATACTCATCATACAAACCTATTAGTTCATACAAAGTTCCACATGATGATATGCGCTCCTCGCACTTTTGCGCTAGTAATATTGCATTTTGATTATTTTGTTCATTTGCATAGTTTCGTTGACGATCAAACTTTGCAAATGCTGTTAAATAACCATGAAAAACTTGTAACTGGGGAGCAGAACTAACATCAATATCCTCTGACTCTCTAAAGCAATAATAGATATAATTCCAATCAAGGCGTGAACCATCAATCTCCTTTAGGTTAGTACACCCCCTAGCAATAACATTAAACTCAGCAATGGCATCTTGTAAGAATTGACGATTGTCATTAAAGAAAGGCTCCGTGCAAAAGCCATAATATTCCGGTTGATCAACATTAGCTTGCACTAAATGTTCACCAAATTTAACAATGCTAGAATCTGCAGGATTACTACGAGGCATAAAACATCTATCTAAAAAATATTAACTTCTCACATCTTAACACATATTTATTACAATCACGTTACAAACATAGCTAATATTATACAAAAATCACATCATACCATTTTGCTCGTTGGTATAAGAGTTTAGCATCAAAACGGATAGCGACAGCAACCGCTTTGCACAAATTTCACGAATGTATAAGCCCTAGAGACGTCTAAGCGAAATACCCAATTTGGAAAATAATTTTGGTATAGCTGAGATTTTTTTAGCATAGGCATTATTATCGCTTGCACTTTAGTATAAGTTTGACTAGATTCCCCCTCTCGATTTTAAGCATGTGCCCGCGTGGCGGAATTGGTAGACGCTGCAGACTTAAAATCTGTTGTCCCTTGGGACGTGCCAGTTCAAGTCTGGCCGCGGGCACCACGGTTTATAAGGGCTTTGGAGATATTTAGGCTTTATTATTTTTCCAACAATTGTGAAATTTAATCTCCATAGCACCCATAAATGTAAAAACTTATCCACATAAATCTATTCTTGTATGCCCATTTCTTTTAAAAGAAGTAGCACTGCGTTCAGGTGCCCCCAGGGCTTTGTTATGCATAATATTATCTGTCAACAGTGCTTTTTAATGAAGTAATCCTTCATAACGGGTTTACATTAGATAATAGAATATTAGATAGTAAGCCTGCTTCAGGGTTATCCTTGAAGTGCCTGCCATTTGAGCAGGCTGCCAAGGTGCTACACCTTTTAAGTGTAGCTGGCTTTATGGTAGGTTCGTATTAACTTCTATTTATAGGAGGATGGTATGAAGATACCTGGAGAAGGATATAGGCAACTACGGCTAATAGTTGCCCTAATCCTAAAAGTTGTCTTAGCTATCATTGAAGCTTTAGACAACTAAAACCACAGGGTGTCTTTGGTATTTATACTTTAGGCACCCACCTTGGCCTGTATTATAGCATAATTTTTAGCTCATTTTCAAGCACTAAACCCTAACCTGACAAGCCCATTGTCGCACATCCTTAAATTACCTGCATCTCCCATAATTTCTTATAGAAACCATTCTTTTGACGGATAAGGCCATCATGCTTACCTTCTTCAACGATTTCTCCTTTATCTAGCACAATAATTCTATCCATATGCTTTAGTGTAGAAAGCCGGTGAGCAATGGCTATAACAGTAGCGTTACTAGTTTCCAGAATTTCATTTATTGATTCTTGAATAAGCGTTTCTGTTGGTGTGTCTAGGCTGCTTGTAGCCTCATCCAAAATTAATATTGGAGCGTTCTTTAAGATTGCTCGCGCAATTGCAATACGTTGCCTCTGACCGCCACTTACTTTAACACCTCGCTCACCAACCACCGAATCATAACCTTTTTCCATCGCCATAATATCTTCATGAATTTTAGCTTTTTTACAAGCAGATATTATTTCTTCATCGCTCGCATCATACCTAGCAAGCTGTAAATTTTCACGTATAGTACGGTGAAACATGGTGATATCCTGTGGAATAATAGATATATTGGCTCTAAGACTTTCTTGGGTAATATCTGCAATATTATTTCCATCAATACAAATAGAGCCAGACTGTACATCAAAATAACGCAAAAGACACTTTGTCATGGTTGTTTTACCGGCTCCTGACATCCCTACAATTCCAATTCTTTCCCCAGGCTTTATATGAAGATCAAAGCCCGAAAGTATCGATTTGTCGCTTTTGCCATAAGCAAAATACACGTTCTTATATTCAATCTCACCGTTAACTTTACCAAGGGTTTTAGCATCTTCTTTATCGGTTACATCATATGCTTGATTGATAAATTTATATGATGACTTCACCTGCGCAATGGAAGGATTTATATTAAAAAGCAAACTATCCATAAAATTATCAAGATCAGCATGTATGTTTAGTGTAATCATGGCTGCAAAAGCAAAACCTCCAGCAGTGATATCGCCACCCTGATATAAATGGGCAAGCAAATAAATCTGCACAGCACCCATGACTGTAATCATTATGGTATCAGCATTATCAACCCACCATGCGTCAAACAGCCTGGTTTTCCTATCCCATGACTTCCAATTGAGCAGGGCTGGAAGCAAATTTGATTTAAATTCTTTGTCGCTATTTCCAATGATTTTTATTCCAAAAATATTACTGATATTGTCATTAATAATGCCTGTAGCTTTTTGCCGTGCTTCAACATATTTTCCCTGTAGCTGCATTTGCTTGTAGAGTAATACAAAAATAATTGGCGAGTAAATCATCACAAAGATGGCAAGCACAATTGCTGGCTGCGAATGAACTTTTGTTAAAAATAGCAGACTTATGATTACTGTCAGTACATTGATAAATGCTCGAAAAATAAATGTAATTAGATGTGTTATACCATGTTGGAAATCTGTTATTTTACTGGATATCTCACCAGATAAGTGTGAATCAAACCAATGCAGGCTGTGTCCAACAATCTTGTGATAAAGATCCGTCACTATTTGTTCCAACATCATTGGTTTGTAACGAATATCCAATAAGCGATTGATAAAATACATGCCGTGATGCATAAGCTTATAAAATGCAAACAGAGCAATAAGCCACCAAAGTTCCTCGTCTTTTTCGCTTGCTATTGTATCAATAATTTCCTTAATTTTATAATTGACCGAAATGCTTAAAACAGCCGCCAAAACAGCGATTATACAAAGGGAGATCAGATATACTTTATACTGATTACATAGAGTTGTGATGTAAGAGTTTAAACTATTACTTTGATTCTTCATGTCCCTTGTAAACCTCTACAATGCTCAAGTATATTTTTTACTGAATCCTCAGCACTTAAGTGCGTTATATCTAATTCTAATAGATTCTTATGTGTGATTGGAAGAGACTTACTACCACTATCTACATCTTTTGGGTCAACTGATTTATAATGCTGCCTCCGTGCCGGATTCACAATGCGTTTTAGATGTTCGTCACGGTCTACAAATAACGTAACTGGCACGAATACCGAACCATGTTCTTTTGACATATTCTGCACTTGATTAAACAGATTCCTGTCATCCTCATCGTCATTTAAAACATTGGTCAAAACATAATTATTTTGTTTTTGAGCAACAAGCACATCAAAAACAATGCTGCGAATTTTTTCGATAGCATCCCATGAGTCTTCTGACACATCACCAAACCCGTCATATCCTACAATTGAAAATACCGGATTATTGATTAACTGATTATCGCAAACAATATAACCATATTTTGCCAGCACTTTGGCAATCGTGTATTTGCCAACACCTGGTTTGCCAATTAGATATATTAGATATTTTTGGGTTGTCATATTTTATATTCCATCACAAAACGCTTCCTTTACCAACAAATTCACTAGTATGTTTTAATTAGCCACGCAACTTAAAACCTATCACTATACATATATTGTTTTGACAGTTTGAGGCGCCTCTTTACGCGCACAAAGTTCTGCCTTGACCCTCTGACAAAAATTACTATTAGTTCGTGAAACTGGTGCTAACAATACATCTTCTAGAACATTCTTAGGCAATGAATCTAGTAAACATTCTTTATCAGCAATAATTCTAGCGCAGCGATATTGCAAGCACTTTGCCTCAAGAGACGTTATAATTTCGGGTAAATTTATAATATCTAAACACCCCCCAATAGCCTCTTGCTTCGGTCCAATGGCAAATACTTCATTAACAATTTCATCAAGAGCGTCTTTATCTAGACTTTCTATGAGGCCTTTTTTATCTATCCAGTGGCGCAAAACAACATAAATCGGCTCCTTGTTAGAACTATCCTTAATATGATCATAAATTGCTTGTGACCTTTCAATACCAATTCTAACAAGGTCACGGTTTATAATATCAACAGGAATATCCACACCTAAAATCTTGTGTGCTAAGCATAACACTCTTATACAATCTTCTTTATTATCATTCAGAGCCCGATGTAAAGCCGTTTGACCTTTTTTATCAACTTTATTAACTTTAGCTCTGTTAGATAATAAAGACTCAACTGTCTGCGTATGCCCATTCTCAGAAGCCACATGTAAAGCCGTTTCACCAGCTTTATTAACCCTGTTAATTTCAGCCCCGTTGGATAACAACAAGGCCACCGACCGTGCTTGTCCGCGCAAAGAAGCCACATGCAAAGCCGTTTGACCTTTTTTATCAACTTGATTAACTTCAGCCCCATTAAATAATAATGACGTTGCTATTTGCACATATCCATTCGAACAAGCCACATATAAAGCCGTATGACCTTTTTTATCAGCTTTATTAACTTTAGCCCCGTTAGATAATAAAAGTTCTACTATCTGCACATATCCATACAGGGAAGCAAAATATAAAGCCGTTTGACCTTCTTTATCAACTTGATTAACTTTAGCCTTTTTAGATAATAAGCATTTTACTGTCTGTACATGTCCATTCACACAAGCCAAATATAAAGCCGTATGACCAGTTTTATTAACTTTATTAACTCTAGCCTTTAGAGATAATAAACATTCTACTGTTTGCACATTTCCATTCACAGAAGCCAAATGTAACGCCGTTTGACCTTTATTATCAGCTTTATTAACACTAGCCTTTTTAGATAATAAACATTCTACTGTTTGCACATTTCCATTCACAGAAGCCAAATGTAGCGCCGTTTGACCTTTATTATCAGCTTTATTAACTTTAGCCTTTCTAGATAATAAACATTCTACTGTCTGCGTATGTCCTCTCATAGAAGCCAAATGTAAAGCTGTTTGGCCTGTATTATCAACTTTATTAACTTTAGCCTTTCTAGATAATAAAAATTCTACTGTCTGTATATGCCCATTCTCAGAAGCCAGATGTAACGCTGTTCGGCCAGTTATACTAACTTTATTAACTTTAGCACCGTTGGATAATAAAAACTCTACTGTCTGCATATGTCCATTTGAAGCTGCCCGATGTAAAGGTGTGTAGCCATATTCATCAACTTCATTAGGATCAGCTCCTTCACCTAATAGCACCTTTAACGCATCTGTGTCACCACCAGCTGCAGCTTCAGAAATATTATTAGGCATATAATAACTCCAAAAGAACTTTCATATAATTTTCTTGATGTAACATAACACAAAGTTGTTGCATAAATATTACACAACTCCATTCATGTTAATCAATTTGTTTTATATGTAAACCTCCAAGAGACCTTAAATAGGCTTAGCTATATAGGGAAAAATTATTACAAAAATGATATTGTTTAAGTTAAGAACCTTGGAAATTTTTATATTTGATTATAAATAGCCATAACATAGCCTTTATACAAGCACCACCCAGAAGAATAAAATATGAATATTGCCATTACTTGAAAATTTGTTTATTTGTTTATTTTATGACTTGACACGCATTAAAAGTGTTGTTATAAAGGCTGGCACGTAACATTCTATGTCTGCACTTTCCCCATTTCCCAATTATGCGGTTTGCAATTGTATATTGAGTACACATTGTTATACCTCCGCCCCCAAGGCGTCGATGGTCGTGGTGAGCTTAAACTATAGCTCTTTAACTCAAACCTTCTGGGCGCAGCACCCTGCTTGCGACCTCTTTGTAGTCCGTACGCGCGCGCACCTGTAGTTTTGTAGTTTTGTTCATACTCGTTCTGCAGACTAGACAGAGCCCCCTGGTTCTGGGAAGCGTTCACTGTTCCATAATCAAATAGTAATTCCCATCTTTCAACATTTACCATGCAACACAAGACAAGCGTTGCTCTTTGGCTTCATTCATGATCAGTATAGGTATATTTTGTAGAAGCAATACTGCAAACCAAAACCTTGCCTTCTTTTTTCCAAACATAGTTAGCATCTTTTAATAGTTCTTCTAACTTTTCAGGAACAGATTCCAGCCTGTGATCATTATTTCCCTTAGAATGTTTTTGACAACCAACATTGAATCGATGTTGCGTTAACATATTATTTTGATGAAAATGACATAACATCATTGCAAACGCACCTGGAGACATACCATGACAGTCGATACTACCATCCACAGGCCGATACCTCGACTCAAGACGCTTTGTATATAAATCAGAATATTGCTGAAACCATAATGCCAACTTACCATCTTTCAAATACATATAGTAAGTATGATCTAAGTAACTATTTGTTAATCTAGCCCGTTCATAACCACTATTAAACCAGGCTACTGCTTTTTGGTAGAGAGACTCACATAACTGACCATTACCATCAAGAGTAGCTATTTCCATTACATTACAATACATTGCAACATCCGGCACTATTTGCTTTGAACGCTCAATTTGAGAAAACAATGCCAATGCCTTGTTACACTGACGCTGTCTTTTATACATGGTAATAATGGCATTATAGATATAATTATCGGGCGACACCCCAGCTTTTTCCATTTGAGAAAGTAATGACCGTATTTTTTCCGAATTTTCATCTTTACAGTAATAATTCATCAAGATGGTATACGACTTCAAATTCAAACGAAGCCCGCCGGCACTCATTGCAGCAAGCACTTCTTTAATTTTCTCTATATCCTTCTTATCACAATAATAACTTAAAAATTGATGCCATGTATCATGGTCCATTTGTATGCCATGATCCATCATGTCGTTGAGTATCACATGTGCTTCATCAATAAGAGACTCTTTAATAAACATACCAATCACTATTCTGTAGGTAGAAGAGTCAATTGTCAGGTCAGACCGTTTAAATTCCTCGAAATAATAAAGGCATGAAGAAATATTGCCATATTTAGCATACGCGTTAATAAGCGAGTTATACGTGTAAGCACTTTTTTCAAACGCATTTTTTTCAATCGCTTCCAATATATATGCAATATTAGCAAAGTCACCCAACTTACCATAAATGCCAATCATAGTATTAAGCAATGCCAGGTCTGGGGCAAGCTGCAAACAAAGAAAACGCTGATATGCATTTGCAGCATCCTCATATCGATAAATTTTTTTAAGCGAATTAATGTAAATACTAAAACTCTGAACCGTAAGTTCTTGGTCACTGGCAATAAGCTCTTTCCAGAACCTCAAAATATTGAACTCATCTTTAGCCAAACCATAAAATGATAGTAATTTGTGATAGCTATTTAATGTATAACTCATCTCCATCTGTTTTGCCTTACGGTCTATGGCACACAATGTTTTACTTATCGAATCAATATCCTTAGCTTGACGCTTAGCCATGTTTAACAACAGTCCAAAAGCTGTATCTAGATGCTGACTATCCAAACTACTCTTATCTGCCATTGATAGAATACAATTTAGCACCTGAGCAGCCTGTTGACAGGATAGAATCTTTTTGTTTCCTTCTACACGCGCTCTTTTTAGCACCCGTTGGTGTGGCGCTTGGTTATTGCTTTTACTAGCACCATATTTAGACAATATATCTTGGTAATTTTTTACACCCTTACTCATCAACCTTAACTCTACTCCTTTGTTTAAAGTTGCGGCCACTATAACACATAATTGCACATAATGGAAATGGAATATTATACCATTTTTTACTTAGATTCATTCGCACGGTGACACCATCGCCTTTACAGCAGACATTCTACAATCGTCAAACAACGTTATTCTTTGAATGTAACACCATT